>LIUJ01000125.1 GCA_001462255.1 Fibrobacteria bacterium GUT77
TGTTACAGAGCCCTCCCCTTAAAACAGTATTTGACTTTATATTTTGATTTTAATATTTTGACTTTGACTTTAAGGATGAAAATCTATGGAAAAAAGAAACATCTTAGTAGTCGACGACAAGGACTTTATGAGGGAGTCCATATCTGAGGTGCTGCACCGCAAAGGTTACGACGTTAAAACGGCGTCTAACGGCAATGAAGCCGTGGATATGTTTATGCGCGAGCTCTTCGATCTCGTTTTATCCGATTACAAGATGCCGCAGATGACCGGCGTTGAGCTTTTACAAAACGTCAAAGCGGTCAACCCCGACGTGCCGTTTTTGATATTCACCGGTTTCGGCGACATCAAGACGGCCGTGGAGGCTATGGAGAAGGGCGCGTTTACCTTTCTTGAGAAGGACGACACGCTCCTGCAAAAGATCGAGCTTATGGTCGACAGGGCGCTCCAGCACCGTACGCTCATTACCGAGAATAAGGCTCTCAATACCCAAAACGAGGCGCTCAAAAACGAGTTGCGCGACAGGTGGAACTACGTGGGTTGCGCCCCCAAGCTGATGGAGATCCGCCAGTTCACGCAGAGCGTGGCCGGTAGCCGCTCCACGGTACTCATCACCGGTGAGTCGGGGACGGGTAAGGAGCTTATAGCGCGTTGGATTCACTACCACAGTCCGAGGCAGATAGGCCCGTTTGTGAAGATAAATTGCGCGGCGTTGCCGGAGAGCCTCATAGAGTCGGAATTGTTCGGCCACGAGAAGGGCGCGTTCACCGGGGCCATACGCGACAAAGTGGGAAAATTTGAGGCGGCCAACGGGGGAACGCTCCTATTAGACGAGATAAGCGAAATGCCCATGAGCGCGCAGGCCAAACTGCTTAGGGCCATCCAAGAAAAAGAGATACAAAAGGTGGGCGGCGACGATCCGCTGAAGGTCGACGTTAGGATATTAGCCACGTCGAACCGCGACTTGTTGGCGGAGATGGACAAAGGGAATTTTCGCGAAGACCTGTACTATCGCCTAAACATCTTTCACGTTGAACTCCCGCCGCTACGCGAGAGAAAAGAGGACATAATCGCGCTGGCGGAGCACTTTATAGGCAAATTCAACGACGAAAACGATTTCAACGTAACGGGTTTGGAAGAGGGTTGCGAGAAGTTGCTGTGCGCGTATAATTGGCCCGGCAATATCCGGGAGTTGGAGAATAAGGTGGAGCGCGCCGTGGTACTTACGCGCGTAGGTCAGATAAAGCCTACGGCGTTTGACCTTACGCAGGGCAACGCGCGCGCAAAGCAGTCGTCCGGCGGCGGGCTTGAGGCGGGTATGACTATAGCGGAGGCGGAAAAGGAATTGATAATAAAGACTCTTACGCACTGCAACCAAAACAAAACCAAGGCGGCGGAGATGCTCGAAATATCGGTACGCACGCTGAGAAACAAATTAAACGAGTACGCGCTTGGGGCGGACGACGGGGAGGAAGGTTGAGTATTTTGAGTAGATAGCGTAAAGGATTTGATAGGAATTTACTGAACTCTTCGCGGTAGAGGCGGGGTTGGCTTGTCCCTTTTTTATTGACATTGTCTTTTCCGGATATTATTTTATGGGTATGGGAGGTTAATAAACGGTATTTGCGGTATCGCAAAAACCAAAGAAAGGTCGCTCTTAATGTCCGAGGAAGACTCAGACGTTCGGTGGAAGCAACGCTTCGCCAACTACAAAAAGGCGCACGGTCAGTTCAAGAACGCCGCCGCGTTTTTTGACGTGAAATCGAATATCGGCATGGAGGGCAACATCGCTATGGAGGCGCTGATAAAGTGTTTTGAACTTACATACGAGCTTGCGTGGCAAACGATGAAAGACTACGTTTCCTACATGGGGCACGTTCAAGCGCCCAATGGCTCACGCGACTCAATACGCGTCGCCTTGCGGTTTGACCTAATCGAAAACGGGCAGTTGTGGATGGATATGATAAGCGACAGAAACCGTGCCGTCCACACCTACGACGAAAACAACGCCGCTACCTTATCGCGTAGAATCGCCGACTTATATCGCGGTGAATTCGTCGCGTTTGAGAAAAAAATGGACTCCTTGCTATGAACTTCGACCACGGAATTTCGCCTCGATCTCTAAATACGCTGTACGGTATTTTCAGCAAGTACGGCGCCCTGAATAGGGTTATCCTCTACGGTAGCCGCGCCATGGGAACCTATAAAAACGGCTCCGACATAGACATCACGCTCGACACGGACGATGGGTTTACCGATTTGGATCTGCTACATGTTTGCGGGGATTTGGATGAATCCGACCTGCCCTATTTCGTGGATTGCTCAATACTGTCCGAAATCGGCAATAAAGAGTTACGAGAGCACGTTGCGCGGGTGGGGAAGGTGCTGTACGAGCGCCGGAAGTAGTTGTGGATAAAAACCCTTTTTAACAAAGATTAGCTCTCGACGCTCGCCAAATACTATATTCCTACCATTGACGATCCAAAAAAGCCGGCGGTTTGGGGCGGGTGTCCGCGCCGAAGCGTCATGGTCAAAAAATCACAAAAGTACGGTAAACATAAGGAGGAGTGCCATGAAAGTCGATATTTGGGACGATTCACCCCACATTGTTAAGGATATGGGCCTAACCGACTGGGGGCGCAAGGAGATAGAGATATCCGAGTTTGAGATGCCGGGGCTTATGGCCATTCGCGAGAAGTACGCTAAGGACAAGCCGCTCGCCGGGGTGCGTGTCTCCGGGTCGTTGCACATGACGATCCAGACCGCCATACTTATTGAGACGCTCAAGGCGCTGGGCGCTAACGTGCGGTGGGCGTCTTGCAACATCTTCTCAACGCAGGATCACGCCGCCGCCGCCATCGTCTCCGGCGGGGTGCCGGTCTTCGCCTGGAAGGGCGAGACGCTGGAGGAGTATTGGGCTTGTACCTTCAAGGCGCTGACATTTCCTGGGGGGCTTGGGCCGCAGCTCATAGTAGACGACGGGGGAGACGCCACGTTGCTCATCCACAAGGGGTACCAGCTGGAAAACGGGTCAAAGTGGGTGGACAGTCCATCCGAAAGCCACGAGGAGTCGGTCATAAAGGAGCTACTCAAGCAGGTTCACGCCAAGGATCCTAAGCATTGGCATAATGTAGTTAAAGATTGGAAGGGCGTTTCGGAGGAGACGACTACGGGTGTACACCGTCTCTACCAGATGCGCGACAGCGGTGAGTTATTGGTGCCGGCGGTGAACGTAAACGATTCGGTGACTAAGTCGAAGTTCGACAATCTCTACGGGTGTCGGGAGAGTTTGGCCGACGGGATAAAGCGGGCTACGGACGTCATGATCGCCGGCAAGGTGGTCGTGGTCTGCGGCCACGGCGACGTGGGCAAGGGTTGCGCCCAGTCTATGCGTGGTTTCGGGGCGCGTGTTATCGTTACGGAGGTCGACCCCATTTGCGCCCTACAGGCGGCCATGGCGGGGTACGAGGTGGCGACCGTCGAGGATACGCTGGGTATCGGCGACATCTACGTGACCACCACCGGCAACGTCGACATCATAACGGACGAGCACATGGCCAAGATGAAGGATCAGGCGATAGTCTGCAACATCGGTCACTTCGACAACGAGATACAGGTGGATAAGTTGAACAAGTGGCCCGGCATAAAGAAGGTCAACATCAAGCCGCAGGTGGACAAGTACGTTTACCCGGACGGTCACGCTATATTCCTGTTGGCGGAGGGGCGGTTGGTGAATTTGGGTTGCGCCACGGGGCACCCCTCGTTTGTTATGTCGAACTCTTTCTCGAACCAAACGTTGGCGCAGTTGGACTTGTGGAGGAATAAGGACACGTACAAGCCGGGCGTTTACATACTGCCGAAGCATTTGGACGAGGAGGTCGCGAGGTTGCACTTGGGTAAGATAGGGGTGAAGTTGACGACGCTTACGCAGAGGCAGGCGGATTATATAGGAGTGAAAATAGAGGGGCCGTATAAGGCGGATCATTACAGGTATTGATATGAAAGCGACCGCTATAGCGATTCGTCCCCCGACGGCCGCCGGCGAAAGTCCGGCCGTTACGCCTGAGTTGTTGGCCAGCGTGCTGGCGCGTTACTCGCGTTCCAACAAGGGGATTAGCGCAATACTTGCTTCCGTCGACCCGTCCGACCCCGACGCGTCGGTTGACGCGATATTTCGCTTTGTCGATTACGGCCACGCGAGCATTGCCGGCATGACGGGCGGGATTGCCGTGGCTATCGACGGGTTGTCTATGTTTTTGGCGTACAAGATATTTGAAATAGCGCAGCTTTGCGACGGGCAGGAGTCGAGCACGCGGTACATCAAAATGGACAAGTCGGGCGTTCCGGCGCCGGAAGAGGTGGGCATTCCGTCAAATTGCGTTAAACGGTGGGAGTCGTTTACCGTGCGAGCTTTTGAGGTATATCGCGAGGTTTACGATATGCTTGACGATAAGGTTAGGCGTAATCCTGAGATTATCGCGTTGCCTAAGGGTATTGACGAGAAGGTGGTTGACAGGATAAGAAAAAATTATGCGCTTGACAGAGCGAGATATTTGATTCCTTTTGCGTCTAAGACAAACGCGGCCTACGTGATGACTGCGCGAGTGTGGGCCGACACGTTGCGCAGGTTGGACTCATTGCCGTTGCAGGAGGCCGGTCTTTGCGCCGCGTTGGTTCGTTCGGAGCTCGATAAGTTTGTTCCGAGGATGACGCGTCACAGTTTTAGGTCGCCGGCGGGCGAGAGTCAGGCGAGGCAGTTGTTGGCGTATAGTGTCAATGAGATAAAAAAAAACGGCGTTTGTATTGATAATATCATTGATGAGGTATACTTGGAGGTCGCCAATGACCGTCCCGCTTTTTTGCCGGATCTGCAAATGATGCCCGATGCTTTTGCGGGGAAGGAGAATCGTTACAGCGAAGCCGGGACGTCGGTGCGCCGCGCTACGGTTCGCGCCGCGTGGAACAATATGGCGATTGCCGAATTGCGGGATTTGAACAGGCATAGGAGCGGATACCGTTTTTCGCCGCTATGCCCTAAGGGATTTTACATACCGGCGGATGTCAAACATCCCATGATAGGCGAACTGTTGAACGAGTACAAATCGACGGTTGAGTCCTTAGCGTCGCAAGAAAACGGTTCTGAGACCTACGTTTACGCGTTGCTCTTGGGAACGCAGGTGGCTTTTGAGCACTCTACGCATTTGGACAAGTTCATCTACGAGATAGAATTAAGGACGGGGTTGGGGGCGCATTTCAGGTACGCGGAGCATTTGTCGAAGGCGTCGGCGATATTGGAGGAGAAGATGCCTGGAATATCGCGATTTGTGCAGGAGGGTAACGCGGAGCCGGAGTTTTGAGCTAATTGAGAACAATGTTGTGAAATCTATAACAGAGGTATTAATAATTTTCACTAATTGACCTAAGGAGGATGATGTGTGTAGACGCAAGGTGTTTCTTGTTACGATTGCTTTCGGTTGTCTTTTAGCGGTTGGTTGCGGGGACAAAAAGGGCAAGGAGGCCGCCAAGTCGGAGTCCGCCGGGGCTGCCGGAGGGGAGTCCGCCGCCGCCGTTGAGGAGGCTAAGCCGGCGGTGTGGGAGGGGGATTATGAGTGCAAGGACGGCGACGCCGAGTGCCGCGACGACAAGGTCGGCGGTACCGGAGTCTACTTTAACGGAACGGTTTTCAACACGATAGTCAACACGAATGTCACCGTGAGGGGTACGCCTACAAAGAACGGGGAGAGCCTATTCTTGGCAAAGAAGGATACCAAGGCGCAGGTGCTCGGCATATACGCCGGGTGGGTGAACGTGTCCGTTAGGGATGTGGTGCCTAAAAGGGGTTGGGTTTACGGTCAGTACATAGATTATAAAGAGGGGGTGAATTTTGCCGGTTTAAAGGCCGTCGACATGAAAGTCGCCGATTTCCAGATTACCGCCAAGGACTCCGCGACCGCCGACTTGACGGTTACGTATGAGGCAAACGGCGCCGCGAAGACCGTGAAGATAGTCGCGTTTAAGGAAAAGGGACAAAAATTCTTCACGTTTTTCTTCGACGCCTACACGGAGGGGGCGCACTACATCGTCCCGCCGGGTTTGTATACGTGGGATTTCGTCAAAAATCAGTTAAGAATAACGGTGCCTATGACGCGCGACCCGTATACGAACGACGAAGGGAACATGGCTATATGGAAAAAGGTCAAGTTTACCGACGACAAAAAATTCTTTTTTGTGGGCGACAGAGCCGAATCCGGCGCGGTTACCGTATATCGGGTGAGCGACAGGAAGCGGTTGTTTGACTGGAACTTTAAGAAAGGGTGCGACAATGTTCTCACGCTCGGCCTCAAAAACAGCACGGTGACGTGCGCTTGCCCGACCGACGCCGAAATGGCTAAGAATTACACGGGTCTTGAGGAAATGGACGCCGAGATCGACGGTTTCACTGCCGACATAGGCGGCCCGGGGGAGTCGGTGTGCGAGGTGAATCTTGAGACCGGGGCAAGAAGGGTAACGGAGACGCGGTTGGTGACTTGTGAGTAATATGTGTTTCGGTAGAGACGTAACGCGTTGCGTCTCTACCGTATTTACTGTCAATGAGATAACATGATTACCGCAAAAAATTTTCAAACGCGTGGCAATACCCCCGAACTGTTGGCCCCCGCCGGAAGCCGCGAATGCTTCTTCGCCGCGATAGACTCCGGCGCCGACGCCGTCTATTTAGGCCTTGCCGATTTTAACGCACGATTAAGGGCTAAGAACTTTACAACGCGCGATTTATCTATTCTTGTCCCCTACGCTCATTCCCGCAACGTGAAAGTCTACGTTACGCTAAATACGCTGATAAAACAGAGCGAAATAGCTCCGGCGTTGAACGCGCTGTATCAGTTGGATCAGTTAGGCGTAGACGCCGTTATCGCCGCCGATATAGGCCTGATGAGGTTGGCCAAAGATAACTTTCCGAACTTGCGGATACACGGTAGTACGCAGGCGGCCGCGCATAACGGATACGGAGTCGATTTTTTGAGTACGCTCGGCGTCAAGCGGGTCGTGCTTGCGAGGGAGTTGTCGTTGGAAGAGATTGAGGAGACGACAAAGAGATCGTCTATAGAGACGGAGGTTTTTATCCACGGTGCGTTGTGCTATTCGATGTCGGGAATGTGCTTGGCGAGCAGTTTTATTGGAGGCGCGAGCGGGAATAGGGGGCGTTGTACGCAGGTTTGCAGGCGGCGGTTTAAAACGGACGGTATTAATACGGTGAACGGATATTTTTTCTCCCCGAACGACCTACAAGCCCTCCCGTTTATCGGCAAATTGATAAAAGCGGGCGTAGCCTGTTTCAAAATCGAGGGGCGGATGAAGGGGGCGGAGTATGTCAGTACGGTAGTCAAAGCGTATCGACAAGCGATTGATAATCCCGATGATGTCGATATTGCGGAAAAGGCGCTATTGTTTGATTTCGGGCGTGCCAAAACGGCCTTTTTTATGAATGGAATGCGCGGTGAGGCGATAGACCCGAATAGACCGTCGGGAACGGGAATTTTTTTAGGAACGGTTGTCGATGTTGACGGGGGAGCGTTTTGTATAAGCGTGATTGATAATATCGCTAATATCGATGATTTGACAATAGAAAGAAACGACCGCCTACGCGTCCATCCACAAGACGGGTTTGAAGGTGTTTCGTGTAAAGTCGCGTGTTGTCAATCAATAAACAATAACGGTAATTTGATAAAAATCACGCCGTCGCAGCCGTTAAAGTGCGCAATTGGCGACAGTGTTTTTTTAATCGGCAAAGGTAGCGTTAATACGGATATTAACATAGATATTGATACCGGTATCAATACCGCCGTAAACATAAAACCGACGTTCCCCCAAGCCAAAAGAATCGCCGACAGCCTAACGCCGCAACTTGCCCCCGACAATACCGTCAATAAAAATTCGTCAACAAAGCCTATCCTATGGTTCAAAGCCGACACTCTGCGATGGCTCGATCTGATAACCGCCACCCCCTGCCAACGCCTAATCTTCGACGCCGACGTAGGCGAGATCGAAGCGTTAATCAACGCTCCCGATATTTTAAAGACTTGGCGCTCCCGCTTATCAATAGCCCTGCCGCCGTTTATCGAAGAGCCGAAATTGGCCTTATGGCGCGGCATTGTTGATAAATGTCTCTACGCCGGCCTACGTTCCTTCACAATATCGAACGTCGGACACTTCCCGTTGGTAAAAGGGGCGGATCGAATCGTCGCGGATTCATTATTATGGTGCCTAAACCGCTTCACCCGCGCCGAACTATTGAAACGCGGCATCAACAATTTTGTCTTTTCGTGGGAAGACGAGTACCTAAACATCAGAGACAACGTCTACCCGCCCCCACAGTCGGGCGCGATACCCGCAGTAGCCCCGATCTACGGCAGACCGCCGCTCTTCATATCAAGAATGAATCCCGCCGTCAATTCCAACGACCCCGTCGCAGACCCCCACGGCGACACATTCTTCGTATCAACCAAAAACGCCCTATACTACACCCTACCGACAACCCCCGTATGCCTCTTCGCCAAACGCAAGAAACTGTCGGAGTGCGGCGTAAACGATTTTTTAATAGACGTATCATTCCACGAACCGAGTTATGAATTAATAGATGAATTAATCAACGGGTATAAACAGTGTGTTAGGATAGGCGGCGGCACAATCTTTAACTTTAAAGCTGGGCTCAAATGAATATGTTTGCGATATCTTCTTGTCGCGAGAGACGGCGGGGACGGGTGACGCCGGACACGGCCAACC
>LIUJ01000126.1 GCA_001462255.1 Fibrobacteria bacterium GUT77
AGGCAATCAAACATGGATGGCGGAGAATTTAAACATTCAAACGGTGGAATCGTGGTGCTATGATAATGATCCGGCTAATTGCGCTAAGTACGGTAGGCTGTATACTTGGGAGGCGGCGATGTCGGCTTGTCCTGCCGGATGGAGGTTGTCTACACGGGCGGACTGGGATGTGTTGGCAGAAACGGTCGGCGGTCAGAAACAAGAGAATGGTTGGGGACCGGAGGAGCACTCTTGGGACTATGCCGGTAAGGCGTTGAAATCGACAAGTGGTTGGGATTGGAATGATCGCGATGATACTGATGGTAACGGGACGGATAAATATGGATTTTCTGCATTACCGGGTGGCGGTTGGTTCAGAAATGATTTCATGAATATCAACCGTGACGGCGCTTGGTGGACGGCGGAGGCGTATGCTCGTGGCATGGAGTGCGTTGGAGATTTTTTGGCAGAGGCATCATTCTTCCCCAAGGACGCCGGTATGTCGGTGCGTTGCATTAAAAACTGATTGACCGTTTCGTCGTATTGTTCATTGGGGCGTTCGCAATGGTCAATGCGTTCGCCCTCTTTTTTTGTTGTAATTCTATCCGCGCATAATGTATATTAATTATTTATAGAAAAAATAAACGCTGTAATCTCATCTAAAACGGTTTTGGGATTATTAGAGGTAACTATTTGTATGAATACCATAAACAAAAACACATCCGCATCATACAACTTCGGCAGAAAACAGCTGGAGTTTGCCGTTTTCTGCGTGGAAAGCACGGCGGAGAGGCTGGGGAGGCCGGGGAACGAAGTATATAATATGTTTACCGAAAAGAGCGATATCTTGGATAATTATATAATACCGCACTACGACGTTCTGCATACACAGGGCAAGGGGTATATAGTTAACGATCTCTTGGATTACATGAAAGATAAGGGATTGATAGAATGATATTATATCACGGTTCCTATACTGAAGTAAAGCGTCCCGATATATCATTTTCCCGCAAGGAAATCGATTTCGGCGCGGGTTTTTATACCACGCCCATAAAGGAGCAGGCGGAGAAATGGTCTTTGAGATTCAAATCCAAGAAAGGGTGTTCCGTGGTCTCGGAATATGAATTTGATGATACGAATATGGAAACGTTATCCGTTTTGAAATTTGAGACTTATTCCGAAGATTGGCTTGAATTTGTAACATCATGCAGAATAGGTAAAGACTCCGGCTACGATTACGATATGATAATAGGAGGCGTGGCCAACGACGACGTATTTAATACGTTGCAATTATATTTGGATAAATTGATTTCAATGGATGAAACCATAAAAAGGCTGCGATACGAAAAACCTAATGTTCAATATTGTTTTAAGCATCAGGAGGTAATCAATAACCGCCTGCGTTTTTTAAGGAGCCACGAAAGATGAAAGCGCACCCCACGTTGCTACAATTAAAGTACGACGACGTTATCGAGGTTTTGGCGAAGAGGGCTAACGTGTCCTTAAGAGAGGCGTTGGATATGTTTTACAAGTCGCCGGTATATGAAGAGATTAGCCGCGGCATATCGGATATGCACTGCCGGAGCGACGGTTATTTGGCGGATGATATTATCGAGTCGTTACGTACCGTTCACGGTGATAATTGATAAATGACAATTCCCGAAGAATTCGGATTTCAGTGGCACATTACCGACCGTTGCGCGGGCGGGTGCCGGCATTGCTACCAAACGGCGTTTGACGGCGCGGTGGAATTGCCCGTCGGCGCGTTGATACGCGTTGCCGATCATATCATGACGACCTTGTCGAGCATACCCGTAAGTATAAACGTTACCGGGGGGGAACCGTTTCTTTACGGCGGAGTGTTTGAATTGATGTCGCGCCTATCGACGTTTGATAATTTACACGAATTGAACATCATCACAAGCACTTTCGGGCTGAATCAATCCGTCGTCGATAAACTGAAATCAATCCCAAAATTGACAAGCGTGAAAGTTTCATTGGAATCGCACGACCCGCTTATCAACGACGGCATCCGCAGTACCGGGCACTTTAACGTTACTACGCGAAATATCAAGACGTTAATCCGTTCCGGTTTGCCGGTAGTGTTAATGGCTACGCTGAGTCGCCGCAATTATCAATCGGTTGACGGGTTGTGTAGATTATGCGCCGGCATGGGAGCGGCGGGCATTATCCTAGAACGCTATGTACCGATCGGGCGCGGGATTGATTTGGCTGACAGCGTATTGACGCGTAAAGAATGGCGCGACATCGCCGCGACCGTGATCCGCTTGGCTAATATCGACGCGTCAACGGACGACCTGCTCCCGTATCGCGCCTTTCGCGTAGACATGCCCCACGGAACGCTCGGCGACGGTTGCGAGGTAAGCGGCGCCTTCTGCAACCTCGGTCCGTCGTCTATGGCCCTAATGCCCGACGGAACGGTATATCCTTGCCGCCGCGTGCCTACGGCAATCGGCAAACTGCCCGACGACGGGATGGGGCGCATATTGAGCCGATTGGAAGAATACTCGTCCGCCCCGCAAAAATGTTTTGGATTTGATTTTTAATTTTTTCCGCTAACAAGCGGAAAAAGCGGACAATTCGGGTCACCGGAACAACCCAACGCGGATTCACAGCGGCGGATATCACAAAGGCTACCGGACTCTCGGAACAGAAAGTCAAAGAGTTTTTATGGTTTTAACGGCGGGTGGGAACGGCCGGAAACCGACGCCCTTTTTTTGTTGCGATAATGGGGTGGGAACGTTAAAAAAGGGGGAGGCTTTTTAGGGCATCCCCGCACGGTCCCACAGTTCCTCAGGTTCCATCGCTAAACACATACGCGCATATCGACGGACGGACGTTTGATTGATTTACAGGTTGAAGCCTAAGGCTAATTTTACGGTTAGGCCGTGGCTCATTTTTGTTTTCGTATCCGGACTCAGACCGCTTCCACCTAACTCAGAACCCATCATAGCGCCTATCAACTCACCGTAATCTTTTTCAAATTTACTTTCCATTCCGATCCCATACAATATCACAGGACGAATAAAGAGATTTTCACTCAAATTATAATCGGCGCCTACACCAAAATTAATCCATAAACGGCTCAAATCCCCCGGATCATCCGCTTTCTCACCTTCCAACGTAGCCCCCAAACACAATGAATAATTTATTCCAACCGCCGGAAACACCTTCAACCCGGAAAGGTCAATAGGATACTTCAACAGCAGTCCCAGTTCAAGATTCGTTTGTTTCATATCTCCAACTTCCGTCTCCTCGTCTGCAACCTGCTGTCCGGCAGCCGAGCCGCCCACCGTACCCTTCCATTTACCGCCTCCAAACAAAAGTCCAACCGAAAGCTCGGCATAATTTACATCAACGAACCCATAAAATCCCACCCCGGACGACGGCATTTCAAAATCCGCCGTCAAGCTAAAGGGCACTATCCCATACATATTTCCGGAAATTTCACTTTTAACGCCGCCCCCAAAATTCCCCGCATAATATCCCCCCACACCCGCGCTCATATCAAGAGCCGAAACCGCCGAAACCGCTCCCAACGCCAACCCGACAACCATGCCCGCAAATGCTTTGTTCATAAAACTACTCCTTTAAATTAAAGTGTAAAGTGAAATTTTGTCTAAATTAAACGTTGGTTTAATTTAGACACTT
>LIUJ01000127.1:0-976 GCA_001462255.1 Fibrobacteria bacterium GUT77
ATGGGGAGTACGCTTTCGACTCCCTTAAGCAGGTGCTCGCCATCCGCCGCCCGCAGTCGGAGTTTCCCGACGAGATAGTCGTGGCCGTCCGCGACGGGGTCGCCTTCAAGCACGCCGTCAAGGCGATGGACGTGGGGCGGGAGAGCGGTTTCACGAAGATCGGCATATCCGGCGCGGCCGCCGACCCGTCGGCGGGTAAGTGAGGGTTAAGCGATGCGGCTACTTTCCAGAAGAAACGACGGTCACGAGGGGGGCGGCGGTGTCTTCCGTCCGCAAATAACTTCCCTCGTTGACGTTATGACGATCCTCTTGGTTTTTTTAATAAAAAATTTTTCGGTGGACAGCGACGTGGTCTCGCCGCCGCCGAACGTCGAACTGCCGCTCTCCACCTCCCAGAAGCCGGCCCAGCCGCGTTGCGCCGTCACAATTACAAAAGAGGAGATTATAGCGGGCGATAGGGTGGTGGCGGTTACCGCCGAAGTGGAAAAGAGCGATTCTTTGGTGATAGAGCCGTTACGGGCTATGATGGCGGCGTTGTTGCCGAGTTGTTTGGTGGATGAGAGCGGTTCGGCGGTCATTCTCTGCGACAAGGACGTAAACTTCGCCGTGGTCAAAAAAGTCATGTCGACCTGTAGCAAGGCCGGCGTCGTAAACTATTCCATATTAGTATTGAAAGAGGGCGACTGATATGGATAGGCTATTCTCTATAATATGGGTGGCGACCGTGGCCCTCTTCTTCACCGTGGGCGCCCTGCTTTATAGGATGGGGCGCGGCGATTTGCTGCTTGATACGAAGGATCCGGAGGCGATAAAGGCGTCTTTCGTTATGGATGAGCGGAAGCCGCAGGTCAAGGAGGTTGAGAAGCCGAAGCCTAAGCCGAAACCGGTGGAGAAGAAGACGGAGGAGGTTATCCCCGTTGATTTGACGAAGAAGCCGGAGCCGGTTAAGGAGGAGGAGGTTAAGGAGGAGCCGAAG
>LIUJ01000127.1:988-8431 GCA_001462255.1 Fibrobacteria bacterium GUT77
TTTATTGCTTGATACGAAGGATCCGGAGGCGATAAAGGCCTCGTTCGTCATGGACGAGCGGAAGCCGCAGGCAAAGGAGGTTGAGAAGCCCAAGCCTAAGCCGAAACCCGTGGAGAAGAAGACGGAGGAGGTTATCCCCGTTGACCTGACGAAGAAGCCGGAACCGGTTAAGGAGGAGGAGGTTAAGGAGGAGCCGAAGGAGGATCCAAAACCCGAACCCAAGCCGGTGCGGCAGGTCTACGGGCTTAAAAAGGTCTACTCGCAGGGTTTGGGCGCCGCCGGAGACGCGAACGACGCCATAGTGGGGAAGTTGGGCAACACGTTAAACAAGGCCTACGACACGCTTACCGCCACCGCCGACGACCTTAAAGGAAGACCCGGACAAGGTCAATCCGGAATCGTCCAAGTCTCCTCCGCCGCCTCGGTGACCAAATACCCGCGCCTGAAAGCGGGTTTTCGAAGCCTGAAGCCGCAGTATTCAAAGGAAATGTTGCAAAATAGGGTAGAGGGGGCGGTCAAAGCGAAGTTATTGATAGCCGCCGACGGGACGGTTAAGCAGGTGGAGATAATAAGCGACATAGGCTACGATTCCGGCGAAATCGCCAAGGCCTTTTTATTGACGCTGCAATTCGAGCCGGCGATGAAGGGGGATCAGCCGGTATCCGTGTGGATACCGTTTTCCATACGGTTTGAATTGATATAGGAGCTATTTTTTTACAAAAATCCCAACAAAAAAAATATCCATGTATTATATTATTGTATTAGTGCTTGTTATATTATACAATAGTAGAACGGCGCGTTAATCAATATAACGCAAAAGGAGGCCGAAATGCGCGTAAACACCAATATCTCGTCAATAAACGCCGGGCGCAACCTAACCGAGACCCTGCTCTCCGGTTCCAACGCCATGAAGAAGTTGTCGACCGCCGTCCGTATAAATACGGCCGCCGACGACGCTGCGGGGCTCTCCATCTCCGAAAAAATGCGGGGGCAGATAGGCGGGCTGAACATGGCCTCCCGCAACGCAGCCGACACCGTGTCACTAATCCAAACGGCGGAGGGGGGGCTCGCCGAGTCGCACTCCATCCTGCAACGAATGCGGGAGCTCGCCGTTCAGTCCGCCAACGACACCAACACCGACGCCGACCGCGTAGAGTTGCAGGCGGAGGTCAAGCAGTTGCAGTCGGAGCTGACCCGGATAGGCAATACCACGGAGTTCAATACCAAGGCGCTCTTAAACGGTAGCGTCGGCAGGGACGCGGACGGCGGAATTGGGGATTCCATTATGGCGCAGACGGGCGCCAACAGCGGTCAAAACTCTTTTGTGTCGATAGACGATATGCGCTCCGTGGCGATAGGAGTGGGCGGGGTGAACATAGGCACGAGGGACGGCGCGTCGGCGGCCATCGCTACGATAGACAGCGCGATAGAGGCGGTGTCGCACCAGCGCGGGGCGCTTGGAGCCACTCAAAACGGCTTGGAGCATACGGTTAGGAGCATAGATATAGCGGCGGAGAACACGCAGGCGGCGGAGAGCCGTATAAGGGACGCGGACATGGCCAAGGCGGTGTTGGAAAACACGAGAATCGGCATAATGCGGCAGGCTTCGCTGGCAATGGCGGCGCAGGCGAACCAAAAGCAGCATAACGTGATGTCGTTGTTGCGGTAAATATTTTTTTAGTTGGGTTTGCCGAGATTGGCTTCGTCGCCTCGCTCCTCAAAAATTTAAATAAAAACACTTGCTATTTGTTTAAAATCAATGTAAATTATATATAGGCGTAACCGTGGACGCGCCGTTACAAATATCAATGTTAGGCAGGAGAGGTCGGTCAATGAAAAGAGTTTCCGTGTTTTTGCGTCGTGCGGTCGTTTCCGTCGGAGTGTTTGTCTTTAGCCTTGGTCTCGTCGGCATCGCCGCCGCCCAAGACAGCAAGGATTTCAGCGATAACGACATCAACAGTCTCTTCGGTACCTTTCAGGAGGAACCGGAGAAGAAAGAGGACGCCGCGCCCAAACGCGTGCTTCCGACATACACGGGCAACTACAAGGTGCTCGTGGGTAGGCCGATCTACGCGGTCTACGAGGCGGAGACCAAAACCAAATGGGTGTCCGCGTTGGGCGAGATTTATACCCACTATAGGGTGGGGGCTTTCCCTCGGACGTACGTATACCCCATGGAGCAGGTGAACGGCGTGTTGCCGGGATTCCGTGATTACGGGAAGCGCTTCAATAAGCAACACTACATAGACGCGGCCAAGAAGTTGGGCGCCACCCACCTGTTGTATCAGGAGTATCAGCCGCAAAAGGACGGTAAGACGACCCGCTACGTGATGGAGTTATATTGGATAGCGGAGGGAGCTTCGGTGCTTAGGTCTTCCGTTGATATCCTGCACAATGAATTTGAGGGCGGGCTAAACGCGTGTTTGGGTAAGATAGCCGACGCCATGGATCCCAAGGCCAAGACCGCCGGCGTGGCGGGGGTGCAGGTTTTCGGTAAGGATTTGAAGACGCTTGAGCCTTTCGGCAACGCGCTTGCCGGGGAGGAGCGTTTCGTTAAGGATAGGGCGGAGGCGACCTACGTAGCCATAGACAAAACGGTGCAAAAAAATTCGTCGTTGCCGGGGTTTTCCTACGCGGCGGCGCTCGTGGCGGGGCGCGCGGAGGATTACGCGAAGGCCGTAAAGCATATAGAGACGGTAATAAGCAAGTCGAAGGATTATCCGGCGTTGCAGTTGCGCTTGGCTGAGTATCAGAGGGGGGCGCAACGCTATTCGGAGGCGGTGAGGGCGGCGGAGACGGCGGCCAAGAGCGAGCCGCTGAAGGTTGCCGCGTCTATAGAAATGGCCATGATATCGCAGGCGCAGGGTAACCTTGATAGGGCGCGTTCGGAGTACGAGGCAGTTCTTAGGGACGGCGACGCGAATAGCCGCGTGCTCTTTATGCTCGCCCTTTTGAGCATTCAGATGGGGCGTGTATCGGAGAGCGACGACTATCTGCGCCGCGCGGAGGAGAGCGGGCTAACGCTCGACGAGGGCGAGTATTTGGATCTTGGCCGCGCCTACGCCAAAGCGAGCGGCTACGAGGACAAGGCCGTTGAGTATCTTAAGAAGAGCATGGGCCCCAAGCAGAGCAACGAGGACGCGTGGGAGGCCATCGCGGAGTTATACGACAAAATGGGGAACTCGTTGGAGGCCGCCGAGTCTTACGTGAACCTATTTAAGATCAATATGCAGGCGCACAGCGGAAAACTGAAGCTCGCCGGCGAGGCCTTTGAAAAGATGGGAATGACGGACAAGGCGAAAGACGCCTACGCGCTTTTCTTAGACAGGCGCTTCTCCGACAGGGACGTGGCCATGAACTTGGCGCGCATATATTTCAACGATAAGGAGTGCAAGAAGATACAAGACGTTCTTAAGGCCTACGACACGATACCGGAGGCCACGCAGATGCTTGCCGACTGCGGGTTTAAGGTGCGCAGAATAGACGAGTCGCAGACTATGAAGAGGAAGAAACTGTCGCCGCTTATGCTTACGGCGCGCATATCGGGCGGGGCGTTGCTTGCGGGCGGGGTGGGGTTGGGGTTGTATTTTAACAGTACCGTGAGCAGTACGTACGAAGACTATCAAGGATTCGGTAAACCCGGCGAACCGGCGCCTAACCCGGACGCGCGAAACCCGGAAAAGGTGAAGCAGATGAGGAAGGACATTGATTTCGGTGAAACGATGCGTAATACAATGTACGTCTTGGCGGGTGTCGGATTAGCCGGTTTCGCCGTAACGTTCTTTTTTTAACGGAGGGGTAGCATGAAGAGGACCAAAACAAATTCGATTATCGTGTCGGCCGCGTCGCTTTTGGCGGCGGTGGTGATGTTTGTCTGTGACAATCCCAAGGATTTCAATAATCCGCTTGATAAGGATGGGAGTAATTATTTGTTCGGCGCTACGGACGACGAAGCGGGCAAGCTTGAGGTTGGTCCTAACGGCGAGGCGAATTTATTTGATACGAGTAAGTACGAATTGTGCGACGGCGTGCGTCCGGATATTAACCTTACTAAGAATTACGGCCCGAGCGTAACGATAAACACATTGGAAAGTGACATATTTAAAAAGTTGGTGATAATAGGCGGGAATGTGCCGGACTCCGTCATTACTTATGGACCTGGTAAAGGAGGGACGGCAATGCCCATACCTCAACAACCGGCCGTACTGATAAAAGACGGGGATGATACGCCGATGAACGTTAACTTAATTACCACAACGCCGGCACCCGGAGGTTACACTATAAAGTACGAAGTTAAAAAGCCGAGGTGCAACAAGACGGAACCTTCCGCTACGGTAACGAGATCGCTGATTGTTGAACAGTATGTAGCGCCGGATACGGGGACACCCGTGATTGTGTTGAGCGGTCAGGAAAACGCTCAAATAAAGGTTGGGGACAATTATAGGGACGAAGGTGTAAGGGTCACGGTCGGTAATACGACGTCTCTTACTTATCTTGACAGTATAGTGGTGCGGGGCCCGAATAATGCCAGGTTAAGCGCGGTTACCAGACCGATTGATGATTTTACGGGCGTAAAACTGCCTAATGACTTGGTTGCCGGGGCTAAGTACACCATTACGTACTACGCGAGCTATAACGGTAGGACGGCTAATAAAGCTAGGACAGTTGAAGTAACGGCGAATACGAGTTCGAAGAGCGCGGTGATTGTTCTCAACGGTTACAATTATAAGTTGAAAAACGGGACGTCTTTCACCTATCCCGATACTATGTTGTATTATGGCGATAGAGATAATAACTACGTAGAAAAAGGCGTCGAAAGGGTTTATAGGATAAACGGGGATAATGAGGAACCGTTGAATGTTTCGATTACTCCGGAGCCTCAACAAAATTTCATAACCGGTGTGCAGTCAGGTAGCGGCGGTGTTGGGAGAAAGGTGACTTATAAAGTTCCGGCCGGAAGCGGTTATAACGCGGGTGAGGCGTCTAGGAACGTGTTTTTGGTGGAAAAAGGGTGCGAAGATCCTCCTACGCCTCCAACGATAACTTTTGTTGGGGATGAAACATTGAAGATATCGGCGGGCAGGGGGTTGGAAGGTAAGGGATGGGATTACGCCGGCAGTTGGTCGGTGAGAAACAATGAGGATACGGATTTCTTAGGGCCGACGGGATATAAGTATCTCATACATTTCAACGGGCTTAACCCCTATAATCCTCAACCTAAGACGGGTGGGTATAAGATAACGTATGTGGGTTTGGGCAAATGCGGTACTACGGCTGAAAAAGAGAGGACGGTTATAGTAGAGTAGCAAAGGAACCCTTTTTACTTTGTGACCGCGTCGCGTAAAAAAAAAAATTTAAAGCGGCGCGGTTAATATTAGATTATATTTATAGTGTGGCGCTAAGTTTTTTTTGAGCGGTTACCTACTACGGTTGGGGGAGGTTGTTTAATGCGTATCGTCCGTTCGGCGTTACTGCCGATTGCCTCGTTGTTCGCGATTACGGTTGCGGCCCCGCTTTCCGCGGCGGTTGTTACCGTGCCGTCTTCGCAGGCTAAAAGCATTGGGGCGGCAATGGCGATTGCGCGTTTGGGCGATACCGTTAAGGTGGCAAACGGGGTGTATAGGGAAAAAATTTTTGTTTCGCCCGGCGTGGTGCTTGTTTCGGAGAAGCTTTTTGGGGCGGTGATAGACGGGGGCGGGCGCGGGACGGTTGTTACTATGAGCAATTCGTCGGAAATATCGGGTTTTGAGGTGCGTAGCGGGACCATTGGCATATTTTCGGCCTCTTCGCAGGCGGTGATTCGGCGGTGTCGGATTATGCACAATGTGCAGAGCGGGGTTATGTGTGTGGGCACGTTGCCGAAAATGGAGGATAATTTTATCGTCTTCAACAAGGGGTCGGGGGTGCAGGGGTGGGATGTGCGTACCACCAGCGGGTCAATAAATCACAATACCATCGCGTTCAACGTAAATCACGGAATTTCGCTTGGCGGCACTACCTCCATTACCGTAGAGAACAATATAATCGCGTTCAACGATCAATTCGGGGTAAAACCCTCCGAAGAGACGGTGCGCGTGGTGCTGATAAACAACAATTTTTACCAAAACGCCCGTATTTCAAGCAATTTGCCGTCGGACAACATATCGGCGGATCCGTTGTTTGAGGATGCCAAGCGATTCAACTTTAATCTTATGAAGGAGTCGCGTAGCATAGGGCTTGGGACGGACAATCAGAATTTGGGGGCGAGGATATTGCATTAAAAATTAGATGGTTTCAAATCTTCGAGATTGCTTCGCTACGTTCGCAATGACAGTCGTTACGAGGAGCGAAGCACCGTGTTTATCGCGGCGAAGCCACCGTGTTTATCGCGGCGAAGCCACCGTGTTTATCGCGGCGAAGCCACCGTGTTTATCGCGGCGAAGCCAATCTCGATGGGTCAAGTACGAACTCTGATGTTGGGATATATTTTTGAAAATTAAAAATCAAACCTGTACGGGAGTTTTGTCATGAATATCAGAAACAAAGTCGCCGCCGTGTTAGCGTGCGCGGCGTGCCTTGTCGGCGTGTCGTCCGCCGAGGTAATTGATGTGCCGGCGCAGACCAAGACCATCTCCGGGGCGATGGTTACGGCGCGCATGGGAGACACAGTGAGAGTCGCGCCGGGCGTTTACCGCGAACTGGTGATTATGGCTCCCGGAGTGTTCCTCGTGTCAACGTCGCTCTTTGAGGCGAAAATCGACGGCGGAGGACGCGGAACGGTCGTCACCATGTCAAAGAATTGCTCAATCTTCGGTTTCGAGGTGACTAACGGCACCATCGGAATATTTTCGAGCGACATGGGCAACGAGATCGCCTCTTGTCGGATAGTAAACAACTGGATGACGGGCATTATCGCGGTACGGCACCTGCCCAAGATTCAGGACAACATTATCGCGTTCAATAGGGCGTCCGGCATACAGGGGTGGGACGTGCGTTCCACGGCGGCTACGGTGAATCACAACTCCATAGCCTACAACGGCAATCACGGTATCTCCGTAGGCGGCGCGTCGGAGTTTATTATTGAAAACAACGTTATCGCGTTCAACGAGAAGTTCGGTCTCAAAATCTTAGAGGCCCCGGAGAAAATTCAGGTTAGCGCCAACAATTTTTGGCGCAACTTGTACCAGCCCGGAAAACCGCTTCCCGACAACAATTTTGCCTTTGATCCCGCGTTCATAGCTCCGCGTTCCGGCTTGAATTTTAAGCCTGACCCCGGCCAGTGCTGTAAGGAAAAGGGAACGGACGATGAAAATATCGGCGCAAGGCTGAACTATTAACAATATAGATAAACGCAAGGATGGGACTTATATGATGAGACTTTTTAAACGCGGGATCGCGAAAATCAGACTCGTGTTGGTTGTCGTTGGGGTGACGGCAACCGCCACGCAGGTGTGGGCGCAGTCC
>LIUJ01000128.1 GCA_001462255.1 Fibrobacteria bacterium GUT77
GCAATCGGACTTGATTACGTCGGAAAAAATAGGCTTTGCTAAGGGTATTGCGGAGGGTGAAAAAAGAGGCATTGCGGAGGGCGAAAAAAGAGGCAAGGCGGAGGGCATTGCGGAAGGCGAGGCTGGAATTGTTTTGTATATGTACCAACACGGATTCACCGTGGCGGATATCGCAAAGGCTACCGGACTCTCGGAGCAGAAAGTTAAAGCGTTTTTAGGGATTTAACTGCATAATTAATGTATATTTATCAGGTAAAGGTCATAACCGTTACAATACCGATTATTAACGCAATCAACATTAACCCGTTTAAGACATCAAAAAGGAGAACCTACAATAATGGCCACACTCGGGGTAAACATCGACCACATCGCCACGATTCGCCAGGCCCGCGGGGGGCGGGAGCCTAATCCGGTGCATGCCGCAGTTTTGGCGGAGCTTGCGGGGGCGCGGGGGATAACGGCGCATTTGCGGGAGGATCGCCGCCACATCCAGGACTTGGACGTGCACATCCTCAAACATACGGTATCGACGCACCTGAATCTTGAGATGGCGCCGATTGCGGAGATGGTGAAAATCGCCCTCGACGTGCACCCCTATATGGCGACCCTCGTGCCGGAGAAGCGGGAGGAGCGCACTACGGAGGGCGGGTATCCGGTGCGGGAGAGGGAGCGGGAACTGACCAACACTATAGCCGCCTTGCGGGAGAATCACATTTGGGTCAGCTTATTCGTGAATCCGGACATCGGGGAGATACGCGCCTGCGCCAAGGTGGGGGCTACGCACGTGGAGTTGCACACGGGGGGTTACGCCAACGCGACCAACCCGCAGACCGCCGACGACGAGCTGGAGACGCTCCGCGGCGCCGCCATGGCCGCCCATAAGCTGGGATTGGGGGTCAACGCCGGACACGGGTTGAATTACCTGAACGTGGCGCCGGTTGCCGCCATAGAGCACGTGGAGGAGCTGAATATAGGGCATTCGATCATATCGCGGGCGGCTCTCGTGGGTATGGACGCCGCCGTCAGGGAGATGGTAGCCCTTATTTGACGCTAATTTCACGTTTTCTTGCCAACACCGTTTTTTTATGAAAATTTTTTTTGATTTTTTCCGTAAAAAATACTATATTTATTAAAGCGACGGGAGTTATCTCAAAATGTGGATAACTCTCTGTTAATAACCTGTGGACAAAGTGTTCACAACTAGTCGATGACTTTCCCACTACTTAATGCGGTGTGTGAGATAGGCTCGTCTATTTGCTTCAAAATCAACATGTTAGCCCACTTACTTATATTGACGAACGGAGGTATTGTTTTGATGTTTTCGCCGCGACTGGTTTTTGTATACATTAAGCCGAGGAAATGTGGATAACATGTTAGCAACCGCACTGTCTTCCGAACCGACACAAATGACGCCTTGGCAGGAGTGTCAGCGTTATATAGAGGAAAAGGTAGCCGCTTCCACGTTCGAAACGTGGTTTCGGGCTACCGAATTGGTTGTCCGCAACGACGGGTGCGCTTGTATTCAGGTACCCAATAAGTTTGCCGCCGACATAATAGAGGCGAATTTCGCCGATCTCATCAAGGAGGCGCTTACGGCTTGCGCCGTCGGCTTTTCCGCGCTCGCATTTGAGCCGGTCATTAGGGAGTGGACGGTCGTCGAGCAGTTGGCGGAGCAGGCCGCGGAGACCCAAAACCGCCAAGTCCCGCAAACGGTCTCTGGAAAAACGGGGCGTTTTTATCCCGGTTACACCTTTGATACCTTTGTGGAGGGCGACAGCAACGTCATGGCCCTAACGGCGGCGCGCTCGGTGGCGGAGGCGCCGGGAAACACAAAGTTCAACCCGCTCATCATCTACGGCGGAACGGGGTTGGGCAAAACCCACCTCTTACAAGCCATAGGACATTACGCGCAGGCGGAGTGTACCGTGGGGCAGGTCGTCTACATAACAAGCGAGGAGTTCACCAACGAATACACCCAGTTTCTGCACGACAAGAAGGCATCCCTCCCCTTTTACAAAAAGTTCATGGACACCGACCTACTGCTTATCGACGATATCCAGTTTTTTAGCGGCAAGGGGAAGATACAGGAGCAGTTTTACCTCATTTTTGACAAATTATTGCAGGAAAACAAGCAGATAGTGCTCTCATCAGACTGTTTGCCGGAGAACATACCCGACATGATGGCGCACATAATAAACCGTTTTCAAGGCGGGCTAAACGTAGACGTGTTGCCGCCGAATTTGGAAACGCGGATGGCGATCTTACGCAAGAAGGCGGAATCGGAGGGTCGCACGTTGCCCGACGAGGTCGTTCAGTACATTGCCGAGCGAATAAAGTCAAACGTTAGGGAACTTCAGGGTATTCTGACCAAGTATATCTTCTCCGCCTCGTTCTCCGACACCGGTTTTACGTTGGACATAGCGAAGGAGTTGTGCGGCGGCGCGCTTACGGGCAAGGAGGAGCGGTTGTCCGTGAAGCGCATAATGACGATGGTCGCGGACGCTTACGGGATAGGGGTGAACCAGCTTAGCGCCCACACGCGCAAGAAGGAAGCGGCGCTCCCTCGCGCCGTGGCGATGTACCTCTGCAAGAAGTGGACGCGGCAAACGAACCTCACGATAGGGTTGGAGTTCGGCGGGCGCAACCACTCTACGGTCATAGCGGCGACTAAGAAGATAGAGGCGGACTTGGCGGACGCGACTCAGGCGGAGTTGCGGGCGAAGGTAGCGGATATAGAGGGTCGGCTTAAGGAACTTAGCTGACATATTTTTTTGTTATTGACTTTAGCATGATGTATATTATCTTCTTGTTATGGTGTTTACACGCGACATAAGCCGTCCGGTCTTACTTGCCTCCGGTTCGCCGCGGCGAAGTCAGATACTCGGTATGATGGGGGTTGTTTTCGAGGTTACCGGATCCGGAGTGGCGGATGAGGAGGCGTATATAGACGCGACCGACCTCGACGCTTCGCTTCGGCGGCTTGCCGTCGCTAAGGCAAAAGGCGTGTCGGAGCGTCGCCCCAATGCCGTGGTACTTGGGGCCGATACGATTGTCGTCGCGGACGGCGCGGTTTTAGGGAAGCCTAAAGATAAGGACGACGCGCGCAGAATGTTGCGCCTCCTTTCGGGTAGGCGTCACACGGTAATCACGGCCGTCGCGTTACTGTGTGGAGAAGTCGGTTTCAACGAGTCGTCGGCAATTCGTACCAATGTGTTTTTCAGGGCGCTTGAGGAGGAGGAGATTGAGCTTTACCTCTCTTTTCCGGAGTACGCCGACAAAGCCGGCGCTTACGCGGTTCAGGGCGGGGCCATGACTTTTATAGATGGAATAGAGGGCTGCTACTACAACGTGATGGGCCTCCCCGTCACGGCAACGCTTGGCCTGTTCAAAAAGTTTGCAAGAAAGGATGTTTTAAATGGCGGAAAATAGCGAGAACAAGGAACCGACGGGCACAGGCACAGCGTCGGTTAATAAGGATAAGGTGGGCGACATTTTGCGCAAGGAACGCCTCACGCGCAGAATCACAATTGAGACCATCGCAAAAGACTTGAAGCTCAACGTCGGTTACGTAAAGGCGCTGGAGGCGAGCGACTATGACTCGCTCCCGCCGGATCCGTACGTTAGAGTCTATATCCGGTCGCTTACCAAATACTTATCCTTGGACGCGGAGGTCATTCTTAAGGAATTTTACAAGGAGCGCGGGTTAATCTCCGACGACGCCGCGCAACCGCAAGCGAGCAAGATAGACGTAAGCATACAGCGCCAAGACAAAAATCCGGCCGTCATCGCCATCGCGGCCATGATAGTGATTTTGGCGGTATTCGCTTTTATCGCCAATAGGAAGGGTTGGATAAGTCAACAAGAGGCGACTACGGCTACGGCCGTAGAGGAAAAACCCGATTCAGGCATCTCCGCAATGGTTGACCACGACGCGATGCGGAAGAAGATTGACGATAGCATTTTGGACGCGACGCTCGCCGGACAACGGCAGGAGGCGGAACAACCGCCGCCGCCGCCGGTTACCAAAAGCAAGTCTATGGGTATCGGTATCGGCAAATCGACACCCGCGCCGACGACGCCGCAAACGCCCATACAGTAACTCGTAGGTTTTGTCGCCGGTTATGACAGACACACACGCTCACCTCTATGACCGCTCCGACGACGAGTTGCGAAGAATAGTCGCGGACGCGGTCAACGTAGGCGTGGTAATGATAATCAATACGGCCGTATCGATACAAACGGCGAAGACCGTTTTGGATCAGTGTGACCGCTTCCCCCAAAACACGCGCGCCGCGATAGGCGTTTCGCCCTTTGACACGGATAACATCGCGAGCGGATGGGATGACGAACTGACGGCGCTATATAAATCACGACCTCAAAGAGTCGCGGCAATCGGAGAAATCGGCCTTGACCGCGTCAACCCGACGTATCCCGCGATAGACGTACAGATGCCGATCTTCACCCGACAGTTGGAAATCGCCGTAGCCTCAAACCTCCCGGCAGTAATCCATTCCCGCGGTACGGAGAAACGCGCCGCCGAGATTTGCCGCGATATTGGCGTCAAAAAAGCCGTATTCCACTGCTTCACCGGCGACGCGGAGTCTATGGAATACATAGTCGACAACGGGTACTACATATCAATATCAGGCATAATCACTTACAAAAATTCGCACCTCCGCGATTTGATCCGAAGCATCCCCATAGACAAGTTGCTGGTTGAAACCGACACGCCTTACCTCTCCCCCGTCCCACATCGAGGCAAACCCAACATCCCGTCCCTCCTAATCCACACAACCGCCGAAATCGCGCGATTATTGGATATAAACGAACCGGATCTTTTAGCCGCGCTAAAAAAGAACACAGCCGAGGCGTTTCCTAATGTATATTAATATCAATGTCGAGTAGCTTGCGCTTTTGTACCGATTAATACATGAGAAGCGAAACGACTAAGCGCCGTGTTTATCGAGGCGTTAGCCAATCCGAAATAGGCGCGATTTTCAATTGTCGAAGGTATAATTTGCATCAATCCATACCAATCAATAAAAGGACTTATTTACTTTGAACGGCGTAATCAATACGTTAGACGCTACCGCCCGACTTTTCGTTGACAAAATGAAGCAGGAAGAACAGCCGCAAACGGCTATCGACATCTTCTCGCGCTACTACGACGCGTTGCGCCACGGAAAGACGGGTTACATCGCCGAGTCTGAAATCGAACCGGTCGCGGAAAACGGCATTACCGATTTCGCGGACATAGCCGACCTGCACATAGCCGGCGAGGAGGCGCTCGCGCGCACCGTTGTAATAAAGCTCAACGGCGGACTGGGCACCTCAATGGGGCTCTACACCGCCAAATCGCTCATACCCGTAAAAAAAGGACTGTCATTCCTCGACATCACCGCTCTACAAATCCGTAGCCTCAACAAACGCTTCGGTCTCTCCATCCCGCTCATCATGATGAACAGCTTTAACACGGAACGCGATACCTTGGCGGCGCTCGACAAATACCCTGACATCAAAACGAACATCCCGCAGTCATTCATACAACACAAATTCCCAAAAGTCAACGCCGCCGACCTGTCGCCCGTAGACGCCCCGCACGACCGGCGCTTGGAGTGGAACCCGCCCGGACACGGCGACCTCTACGCCGCCATACAGTGCTCCGGCGTATTGGACTCGTTGCTTAAAATGGGATACAAGTACGCCTTCATATCAAACATAGACAACCTCGGCGCCGCCCTCGACACGCGGATATTGGGTCACTTCAAGAGCCGCGATTTCCCATTCCTAATGGAAGTAACGGACAGGATGTTTATGGATCGCAAGGGCGGACACATCGCGCGGCTTAAAAGCGGGCAACTTGTGCTCCGCGAGGCGGCGCAATGTCCGCCGGAATCAATCGACCGCTTTATGAACACCGACTTGTACCGCTACTTCAACACCAATAACCTATGGATACGCTTGGACGCTCTGCGTGAAATATGGAACCGCGGTACGCTTACGTTGCCAATGATACGCAACATGAAGAGACTCGACACCCGCGACGAGCTCTCGCCGAACGTTATACAATTGGAGAGCGCAATGGGCTCCGCGCTGTCGATCTTCGAAAACGCCGACGCGCTCAGGGTGCCGCGAAGCCGGTTCGCGCCCGTAAAAAATTGCGAGGATCTGTTGCTATTATGGTCGGATTATTACGACTTGACGGAAGACTACCGCATTGTTATGAACCGACGGCATAAATCCATACAAATGAATGTCCGCTTGGACCCGCAATTTTACGGTACCTTAAATAAGCTTAAGGAGCGATTTCCGGCGGGAGCGCCGTCGCTTGTCGAATGCGAATCCGTCAACATCTTCGGAGACGTTAAATTCGGGAAAGACATTGTCATAACGGGGCGAACGTCCGTCATCAACGCTACGGACAAGCAAGCGCTTATTGACGACGGAGCGCGCTTGACCGGCAATATTACGCTATAGCGTGGGTTATTGGCTCGACTGGCGCAGCCTTTGCGGTTGCGCGAACTTTCTGCCTACGCCGCGATTGACGTTCGCCGCCGCCTCAACCCTATACCCTTCGTACTCCGGGTAGCGCTCAATCAAATCGGAAAGTTCCGCCCGTATGAGATTGACGTCCGCATCCCTTTGCGGATTGCTTTGCAGATACCTGCTGAACCACATGATAGACGACTCCGGCTCGTTGGCGTAAAACCTGTAAAAATAGGCGATATTCTTCGCGATTTTCGGGTTTCCCTCGTCCAATTCCCACGCGGCCGTCAGCGCCCTTTCCGCGGCGTCAAGATGAGCGCCCTCGGCGTAGAGCAACCCTATGGCTAAGTAGGCCTCGGCGTTTTCGTCGTCGATTTCGAGCAAAGAACGAAAAATAAGCTCGGCGTCGCTGAAGCGCCCCTGCTCCCTGTAGAGATTCCCAAGCGTCAACCGTATCTCCGGGTCGTCGGGTAACGCCGCCATCGCGTCCAAAAAGCACTGTTCCGCCGCCGCGGCCAGCGGGTGAGCAAGCCAGTTGTCCGGATTCACGCCGTAGCTTCCCCACCTTTCCTCGCGCAACCGCTCCAAAAGCATGGCGTAAAGCGCCTTGCCGCGAAGCAAACTGTTCTTTCCGTCGACAACCGCGCCGCTTTCCATTTTATCAAGCAACGCCATAGCCTCCTTGGGCTTTCCCATAGAAATAAGGCGCTCCGTATCCTCTACGGTAGGATTAAAAAAGGTGTGTATGCGGCGTACCGCCAAAATAGCAACCAGCGTCAGCAAGGCGCACAAAATCCCGCTGATGAATATCGCGGAGAACGGCAACCTCCTCTTGGGTCTACGCTCTACCCTGCTTACAAATACAAGTGACGGCGTATGCCTCGTATCACTCCTCCGATTCATCCTCGCTATCTCCCTTGTCCCCCTTCTTTTCATCTCCCTTGCCCGAGATCGCGACCGCGCTGACGTTGCTGAACGGCGAGCCGTACTTGGCCTTCGACGCGGTCTTCCCCACAAAACCGTTGTCGGCGTACACGGCGCAACGCGCGCCGTCGTCAAAATCGCCGATGACCGCTCCGTCGCTCGTGCGTATCTCCACCGCGAAATACAACTGCCCGTCAACTGAGCTTATCCGCCCGGGCACAAGCCTCATAGCGCTTACGGACTTAAACGGCACCTCCATCCGCGTCCCGCCGCAAACCACCTTGAGCTTTGACCCCTTGGCCAATTTGATCGACAAAACATTGTAGTTCTGCCCGTTTACGTCGGTAACAACGGCGTTGACGGCGAAAACAGGTGTACATAAAAGCGCCGTTACCAAGCAGATTATTATTTTTTTCATGTTGACGACAACTACCTCCGATTGTATTGAATTTTTATCCAACGTTTAATCGCGTCAAATTCACGGGACGGTTGGCTTAGCCGAAATAAACAAGTTACCATCGTCCCCTACTCGTCCTGATCTTGGTCCGGATGTCGGTCCTCTTCCTCCGGCGGCGGTTTCGGCGTCTTATACATGGCCCCTATCCCTCTGATGCTCCCGTTTCGCGACAGCACAACGGCTATCGGTCTGGTCTGCGGGAAGTAGGAAAAGATGATTACGACTATGGCCGTGAGCGGCACGCACATCAGCATTCCGGGGATGCCCCAAATCAGGTTCCACGTGGCTAAGGAGAGCAGTATCACAAGCGGGCTCAAATTGAGCTTGTCGCCCATGAATCTCGGCTCAATGATGCTACCTACGGCCTGCTGTATTATTACTACGCCGATCAGCACTACGAAGAACGGGCCCAAACTTTCGTACTGCATAAGCGCGAAGAGCGCCGGCAAAGCCGTAGCCACTATGGAACCCAGTATGGGTATGTAGTTCAGCACGAAGAGCAAAAACGTCCAAAAGCTGGCGAAGTTGAGCCCTACGCTCGCGAAGACCACATAGCCGGCCGCCGCGGTAATGAGACTCGCGAGGGTCTTTATGCCTATGTACGCGCGGATATCGGAGTTTATGCGGGCTATGATGGCCTTCACTTCTTCGCGGTTGTCGGAATTTGGGGTAAGCTCTAAAAATTTTTTGCCGAAGCTCCGTTGCTCCATGAACAAAAAAATCAAATAGATCATTACGAAAGCGCCCTTGCCGGTGGCGTTTGTGACCTGGCGGACGGCGACGCGGGTCATGGAGCCGAAATCGACGTCTACGAGCAATTTTTTGACGGAGAGCGGCTCGGCCCACGGAATCATGGAGAGGACGCGCCGGCTCATCTGCTCGAGGTTGTACTGGTAGGCGGGAACCATCGCCGCCACGTGGGTTATATTGGTCATAATGATCCACGTGGCGAGGGACATGGCGCCGAAGATGATGAATAACGCGACGGTAAACGCTATCGGGCGCGGCATCCTTATGGGATTCCACTTACGCGGTTTGACGATAACGTCCGTGAGGATGTTGATGAGATACCATATAAACACAGCCAACACGAGGGGCATAAGCACCGGCTTGCCGATGTAGAGCAAACCGACGATTATGAGGCTTCTCACGAGCCAATCGGCGTATTTCTTTACCATAACGCTAAGCTTCCTTGGTCTCCGCGCCGCCGTCGAGCACAGCCGCCGCGAATTCGTCGTACGTTTTGTACATACATCCCTCAAAAATCATGTCGAACTTTAGGGCCTCAAAAATGTACATTACATACTCGTTGTCGGCAATGACGTAGACCGCCCCACCCAAATGCGTAAGCTTATTTCGGTTGTAGACAAGGGCGCCGATGCCGCCGCTGCACATGAAGGTAACCTCTTCCAGGTTGAACACGATGCGGAGATGCCCGTCGTCGATCAACCGCTGGACCTCCTTATCCAAGAACCGCGCACCCTCCCAATCAATGCGTCCGGTCGGCTTGATTACCATGAAATCGCGTATCTCGGTAACTGTGACATCCATACGTCCGCGCGCCTCCTAAAAATCAAACTATGAACGTTTAGGCCGTAATCAACGTCAAAAACCATACGTTGTCGAACCGTTATTTTTCAATATTTTAATACATACGCTCCAAAAAAAAATTATTTTATTGACTCGGACAATCCCGACCGAACGATCCGGTTACTTACTCTTTAATAAAAATATATTATAACGCGGCGGCAAATTGTAATTTTTTAGGAATATGTGTTTATTGGGATACTCTTTTTTTTGACTTTCAATGTTTGGGAGGTTTGCATGAGCGCTGACATTACCGAGCTGAACGAGCGTGTAAAGGAGGAGAGCGGCTTTGTCTCCCTCCTAAAAGGGGAGATGGCCAAGGTCATCGTGGGGCAGTCAAAAATGGTCGACAGG
>LIUJ01000129.1:0-186 GCA_001462255.1 Fibrobacteria bacterium GUT77
AATCTTTCGGCAATCAAAGCGGCTTCCGCCGATCTGCTTCGACAACTTGGCGTAAATCTGACGCCTGCGGCACAGAGCGAGCTTAAATCGGTGGCGAATACGGCGCGGCTTCAGGCGGAAACAATGCTCGCCCGCGGTATCGCGGCGCAGAAGCGGGGAACTGAAGTCGCGGCGTTGAGCTACTTC
>LIUJ01000129.1:338-10848 GCA_001462255.1 Fibrobacteria bacterium GUT77
GAAGTCGCGGCGTTGAGCTACTTCTTTCAAGCCGCCGCCCTCGACTCGTCGCTCTTTGAGGCGTCAAGTAGGTCTTCCGTAATGGCCGCAAATATATCAAGCGGAAACATCGGCGCGGATGTCCGCAACGCCATTGTTTGGCGCAAGAGTTGGGTAACCCGCCTTACGGAGACGGAGGAGACGTTTTATAATATAATCAATTCCGCCGATCCGCCGTATACGCTGTTTTATTCCACCGGCGTCAAGACCGACAATATAAACTATCAAGCCGAAACAGCCGACCTCAGCATCCCGATAAACGTTAGCGCCAATGTTTCGTGGTTCCATGCGATGAATCGGGCGCTTCAAGCGGCTAACGCGGTATTGGACGGGTTGAACACTACGAAAATGAAAAACGACTGGAAACTGGCAAAGTGGCCGTGGGAGGGCGTTACCGGCACAAACCCGTTTGCCATGCCGAAGCAGTACGATTTTACAATAGTTTTTGAACTTGTAAACGAAAAAGGACGGGCAATAGGCAGTCAGACCGTAAGAGTAAACCCAACGTTCAAAATTACCCGTAGCCAAAAAAACGATCGAATAACGATTGTGTCTACCGAAGACACATCCTGCACAGTGAACTTCAACGGAGTTAGGGCAGACGATATCAGTGACAACCTGACCATACGCATCGCCTCGATAAACGGGGAACCGCCTCAAAACGCGCGATTTACAATAAACGCTATCTCGCCCGAAAATATATTTTTGCGTACAAGTGTTGGCGTTGTGTTAGGGTTTAGCAAAACGCTTTCAACCACAGATAAAAAACGGTACCGAGACCTTATTATCCCTATTGAAATATGGGGTAATAAGGTCACCGCAATAGGCGATAACGCATTTTTTAATCAACAACTCCGTAGCGTAACCATTCCCAACGGCGTTACATCCATCGGAAATAAAGCCTTTGCGAATAATCAACTGACCCGCGTAACCATTCCTGTTAGCGTTAATCATGTCGATAGTCTCGCATTTACAAATAACCCGCACGTCACTATATACGTTCCACATTACAATATTATAATTGACAATAGGAATGAACGAACATACCGTACAATTGTTATAGGTAATCAAACATGGATGGCCGAAAACTTAAATTACAAAACCGGCAATAGTTGGTGTTACGATGATAATGAATCAAATTGCAATACATACGGTCGGCTCTACGATTGGAATACCGCTATGAACGTGTGCCCTTACGGATGGCATTTGCCGACAAATCAAGATTGGAGTGATTTGGTTAATGCCGTAGGCGGTAAAAAAGTTGCGGGTGATATGCTGAAAGCGAAAAACGGATGGGACAGTGTTAGGGTTGTTTCTAATGGAAAGGTAACGAGACGAATAACGGTAAATTATTCGGACAATTATGGTTTTTCTGCTCTGCCGGCCGGTGAACGTTACCAAAACGGATCAGAACCTCTGAAATACAAATTCAATGATCTACATAAATACGGCTATTGGTGGACAGCTACAGAGGGTAGCTTTCGTGTCGGAAAAGTGGGGAGTGTGAAGGGGATGTACCGATGGGTAATTAATAACACACGCGTAGACGCTGTTTTTTCCAACAGCAAGGACAATGTCGGATCTTCAGTACGTTGTATACAAGATTGAGCGTGTCGGTCTGCCGCGTTATAATTGCATACACCCATCCCGTTGGTGTCGTCCCAGCGGTTCGGGCGGGTGTTTACGTGGAGGTTGGAGCGGTCTCGATATGTTGATGGTAGGTCACGCAACGGCCTCCTTTGCGATTTTCACATTCGGAGTAAATAAATATCCCCTATCTCCCGGATATGGTGTATCGTGGCTTATTTCTACCGTCAGTAACTCCCGTGGTATTCGTTCGGGAAATGCCATACACTTGGCGAAACCCAAATAATGGGCACAATCGTTACACGCAACCCTGAAAGCTTGTGGCGTATCCCTCCAACGTGGGTGTGAATACGGCTCATACGTTTTTTCCTCCATAGTTATACCTCCGTCATATAAATTGTGTATTTATCAATTTTATCGACGCCAAACAACGTATTCCGTCTGAAAAGTATTTCTTGTTCAGCTTTATTAAATGGTCGAATGTCTTTACCGCGTTTACAATTTATAACATACTGTATGTCAAAACTTTCATCATAAATCTTGGTACCCGACGAAAAATATTCCCTAAACTGCCGTACTTCTCCAGTCTCATAACCTCCTACAAAGGCATTGGCATCCAAAATATATAACGACCTATAAACCACCCCCATGTAGTTAGGTAATTTTTCGAGGGCACTATCTAAAAGCGTTATAAACGTATCATCCTCTGCGCTTAATTGGAAATTATTCCGCAATTTTTCATTTATCTTATAACTATCCGATGAGATATATTGCATTATACTCCATGTTTCTTCTTCGGTTAAACCAAATCTTTTTCCCACCAAGCATGCATTTTCGGCAACCTCCATAAAACACGATCTCCCAAAACCTCATAGATTTAAATAGTTTAGCCCAATTGGTCACATTCAATCCTAATATAAATATAATAAAAACCACGGCGTTTTGGTGAAAAAAAATTATAATTATGCGTAATTCATTGATATATAACAAGTTACATAGTGTAACAACATGAGCCGATTAAGCATTCAGCGAGGCTGTACCGACTTTCGCGTATCCAGAGTCTCTAACCTCCACCGTCCCTCCCGTCCTGCCGTCCTCGCTCCGTCGTTTCCGGTCGGAGCGTCGTGGGTCGTCGTCGTGTTATTTGGATCGGGTTGTGGGCAACCCCGCGGCGGTGTCTTGGCGGTGGTTTTGGCGTTCGCGGTTCGGGCGGGTGTTTACGTGGAGGTTGGGGCGGTCTCAGGGTCTCATTTATTTAATCCCTTTTTCTTTCTTTAGCATATCATATATTTCATGCCATGATTTTTCATATAATTTTGTGTTTTCGTCGGATAGTTTAGCGTAGGTATCGCTTGTGAAATACATATCTTCAGAATCCACTTCTGATATATTGTGATTTGCGATTAAATTATCTACAACAAGTATTCCTATTTTTTTGATATCATAGAGAGCTTGTTTTACCCGCTCTATAGAATGGAGGGATTTTACCGTGCAAAAACATATTTGGTGTGAATTGGGAAATTGCGCCAAATCCGCTAGAAAATTTTTCTTTGTGAGTTTACCGTTCAGATATTCGTCTACTCTGGCAAATACGTCGTCATCAGCAATCGGACCTTCTACAATATCATAGTCGTGTACCGGCAACGCTATTTTTCGGTTTCTGTTGCTCACTACAAAATCAAACCATTCTTCCGTGTAACCGGAAAATCTCAACGTTTTGTAGTTGACGTCCAAAAAAGCGTTTTCGTTGAAATCAAATTCTGAAACGAAGCCTAATGTACCGTGATGTTCACCTCTTCGGCGTGCCCATGTTTCCGCTTGTTCGCGATTTTTTGTAGTGTAGAATCCTCTTCCAAAATCTTTATTCGGTACGGTTTTGGATAAATCAATTTCCACAATTTCCCTGTAGCTTCCGTGATAGACGATCATATCAGATACCCACCGTTTTTTTTGCATATATCAAAAATATCCAAAACGGCGTAGTATGGGTTGTCCGTGTGCAACGCCCACCAGTGTTTGCGGATATAATCGAGTCCGCCATATTTCTTCAAATAGCGGTATGCCTCGCATTTATTCATCTTGCAGGCTTCGCCGAATTGCGGAATAATAAAGCACGTATATCTTATACGATCTCTTGCTTCCTTGTTCAGTATTTCTTCTTCAATATCGGTACCGTGGTCTACCTGAATCCCTATTGTTGCCATTGGTCGGTTCCTTTTGTTTAAGTTTTAGTTGTTGTATTGGTTAATAATTTGATTTCATTTTTGACTTTTTCGTTCATACATACGGATATGTTCTTTTATATATAATATAATAAAAAACCACGGTGTTTTGGTTAAAAAATAATATTTATGTGTAAGTCATTGATAAATAGTAAGTTACGTAGTGCAAAAACATGAGCCGATTAAGCATTCGGCGAGGCTGTCCCAAAATTTGTGTAACCGTATCTCCACCGTTCCTCCCGTCCCGCCGTCCTCGCTCCGTTGTCTCCCGTCGTTTCTGGTCGGCTCGTCGGGGATCGTCGTCGTGTTATTCGGATCGGGTCGCGGGCGACCCCGTAGCGGCGTCTTGGCGGTGGTTCCGGTGGTCGCGGTTCGGGCGGGTGTTTACGTGGGAATCTGGGTGGGTCTCACACTTCCATTTGAACCAATTTTCCATTGGCAATCTCGTCTTTCAGCAGTGTGGCAACGTATGCGGGGCTTTCTCTGTAAAGTCCGGTTTCAGTGTCAGACAATTTATTAAACACTTCTTCCGCAAAGTCATTAACGCAGATAACAAGGTAATTTATAATGTTGGTTTGCCGATTGGTAATCATTCTAGACCGCCGTTCCAATTTTACATCACTCCCCGTCATAGTCAATAAGCGTTATAGGGTTGTACTTCCCTACCTTCTCCTTAAATCCCAAAAACGGCAACCCGATAATGGAGAATATTCCGGCGATCTCCCCGCCTTTTCCCTCTATCATGGCGGCTACCGCGGCTAATGTTCCTCCGGTGGCTATCAGGTCGTCGATAATCAACCAACGGCGGCCTAATTCTATGTCCTCCTCGTGTATCTCCAATGTGGCCGAACCGTATTCGAGGTTATAGCTCATCTCCACTGTTCTCCTCGGTAGCTTGCCTTTCTTTCTCGCTAAGACCAAGGGGACGCCGTTGGCTACGGCAAAGCAGGAACCTAAAAGGAAACCCCGGCTCTCTATGGCTATCACCCCGTCGACTTTGGCGTTTTTGTAGCGGTCGAGCATCTCGTCGATTACGTACTTGTAAGCCGGCGGGTTTGTGAAGATGCTGGTGATGTCGTAGAAGAGGATGCCGGGCTTGGGAAAATCGGGAACTTTGCGGATCGCGGCGTCCAAGTCGAATTTTTTGTCCATTGTTACTGCCTCCTAATTCGTTTATAGATATTATATGTACCATTATTACCTATCACCGGCGAGTCGGCTTCGCCGCGATAAACACGGTGCCTCGTCGCCTCGCTCCTCGCAACTTGTTTATCTCGGCGAAGTCAATGACAGTCATTGCGAGCGCAGCGAAGCAATGTGCCTACATCACAAACGAAAACAGCGCGTTGGCGACGATTATTATAAAGATTCCGGCGACCACGCTCGACGTCGTCTCCCTACCCACCGCCTCCGCCCCCCCCCTTACCCTGAAGCCGAAGTAGCAACCTATCCATATTATAAGCCAGGCGAAGACCATGGACTTGAAGCAACCGGATAGGATGTGCTCCAACTTTATCACCTTGGCCAGCTCCCGCATGAACATGGAGGAGGTCATGTCTAAGTATAGGAAGGCGATTACGTATCCACCCAGTATACCGGCGGCGGTGGCTATTATCGACAGTAGCGGCATTGTTAGGGAGATGGCCCAAAATTTTGGGGCCATTATGTACTGCATCGGGTTTATACCCATAGTGCGTAGGGCGTCCACCTCTTCCCCCACAACCATGGTGGCGACCTCGGCGGTCGTGGCGCTACCGGTGCGCCCGGCGAGGATGATTGCGGTGAGTAGCGGGCCCATTTGGCGAATCATGGTGATGCCGATCAGCGGAACCAAAAAGATACCCATACCTAAGGTCTTCAGTTGCTTGGCGCTTTGTAACGAGAGCACGACGCCTATCAAAAATGAGAGTAGGGCTATGATTCCAACGGCTTTGTAACCGAGTTGGTACATTTGTTCGTATAGGGCGCCTTTTTTTATGTTTTGCCGCTTGAAGAAACCGACGGTGCTCCAGTAGAGCATTTCGACGAGGAAGGAGAGGGCGTCTATTGAGGTGCCGACGGCGGCCGCGGCCGCGCCTCCTACGCGCTCAATCAGGCCGTCTCTGTGGGTCGGCGCCGCCGCTACGGCGGAGGTTTTAGCGTCGGTCAGTTGGTTTGTTATTCGTGGGCTGGCGCCAAAAAGGGCGAATTCACCGCCCTGTTCGCGATACATTCTACGCAGGAGTTCCATGAAGCAGACCCCCGCCGAGTCGATGCGCACCGTCTCGGAAAGGTCGAGTGTCAGGCGGTCGCCCGGTCTCACGCCGCTCAAGAGACCGCACGCGGCAACCCAAGAGCGATCGAGCGTCTGCGGGGCTTTGATCGTGCGCGTTTTGTCCATAGTATAGAAAATATATAATTTTCCACTCGCTGACGCAAAAAAAATTTAAAAAAAACACGCCGGCTATTGATCTGCGTAATTCATTGAAAATCAATGTATTACAAAAAATATTGCCTACCAAAAGAACGGGCGGCGCAAAAAAAAAGATAAAATACTATTGATTTTTTTGCGAAATGCCTTATATTATTACATTATTATACGGCGGCATAACGCGGCCGTAACAATATACCCTCGGCACAATGGAGGTCGCAGATTGATGATGCAACTACCCAAATCGCGGCGCAGGCAGAAATTGCGCGAAAAGAAATGCCAATATCCGGGGTGCGGTAAGGTTTTTTACGGCATCCATATCTCTAAATATTGTGCCGAGCACAGGCAGGATCAATATAGGATCCGTAAACGTGTTAGGCCGATGGACGTAACCCGCGACAACGTGATTCTCCCGCACACCTATACGGATGTGACGGTAGCCGTTATGCACTGCAAACTGCAAGGATGCGACAACCAGTTTGAGGTTAAAATGTATCCGAGGCAGTTCATCTACCCGAAGTATTGTCCGGAGCACCGTAACGAGTACAAGCGCATCCGCCATCTTCAGCGCATAGGGCGCGAAGACCTCATTGAGCAGATGAAGAGCGAGAGCGCCGACGTGGAGCTTGAGTACGGCGGCGCGGATGTTGCGGCGGGGGACACGGATGAAGATATGATCGACGCGGCTTAACCGAGAACAGGCGCTGTATAGGCGGATACCCCTATTTTGGCGAGTAGCCGCCTACGTTTTTGCCGACATTGTTAATGAATTATGTCTTATCACACAATGGAGACCGCTGGTTTATGCAACTACCCAAATCGCGGCGCAGACAAAAGCTGCGTGAGAAGAAGTGCCAGTATCCGGGGTGCGATAAGATTTTTTACGGCATCCATATCTCCAAATACTGCGCCGAGCATAGGCAAGATCGTTATAGGATCCGCAAACGCTCGAGGCCGGAGAACGTCAATATCAAGAATCAAACGATCCAGCACCCATATACTGAGGTGACGATGACGGTTATGCACTGCAAACTGCCGGGGTGCGACAACCAATTTGAGGTAAAGCTCTATCCGAGGCAATTCATCTACCCTAAATACTGCCCGGAGCACCGCAACGAGTACAAGCGTATCCGCCACCTTCAGCGAATAGGGCGCGAGGACCTCATCGAACAGATGAAGTGCGAGAGTGACAGCGTGGAGCTTGAATACGGTAGCGGCGCGGATGTGTTGGGAGCGGACGACGATATGACCGACGTGGCCTAAGCGGTAGCGAACTACCTCAATTCGGCGCGTGAAATCCAACGGGAGGGCTGACTAATTGCTGTACGACGTTTCTATGGTTCTGTGCCTGTTGCTCATGGTAATAGGCGTCTTTTTCATTGTTCTCGAACTTAAGACGAAGATTGATCGTAGCCTTCCGGTTTTCGCGGTCAGAAATTTTTTGATCTGCCTCTTTTGCGTTGTCGACATTTGGATAATGCGCGGCAAACACTCCTCTATGGAGTGTATTATGCTTTTGCACGCCCTCGCGTCGTTCTTTCCGCCGCTCTTCGTTTGGAACATAATGGTTATATCGGGCAGATGGAACGCGAAGGTGGTCAAAGCGCTAATAGTCCTCGCGGCCGCGTTCGCCGCGCTCTTCTTTTCCGGCGTAATGTTCAGCCGCAACACCGACGGTATGGTCTTCGCGGCCGTCCCGTACTCATACCTTTTTGAACCGTATATAACCGCCACTCTCGTCTACCTGCTCTACCTGCACCTATCGAGCCTCCGTAAGACTACGAGGTTGCAAAAAACAATGCGAATCATACAACTTGTAGGCCTTGTGATGTTCTACGCGTTCGCGCTCATAGCCCTATCATACCCGACCATCGCCGCGACGTTCTTCAGATTGGCCGGTACCGACATGGTCAAGCACACGATACTCGGCATAATCGGTTCAATCTGTTACTGCGCGCTCGGCGCAATGACCGTATTCAACAAGTTAGCGACGATGGTGGCAGAGCGGAACGCCGCGCTCGCCAGCCTGCGCGAGGCCTACAAAGACCTCGAAACGACCAAACCCCTACGGGAACTCGGCCAATCAAGCGCCTTTATCAACCACGAAATAAAGAACTACATGATGATTATCTCCGGCTACGCGACGCTACTAACTAAATCCAAGGATCTTAGCGAAAAAGATCGCGGCATGGTCGACAACATCACGCAAACTACGGCTAAATTGCAGGAATTTAGCATGAGCGTGCTGGAATTGTCGAGGTCGAAGGTCATGCACGAGAACAAAGAAATGGATTTGACGCAAACGTTGCGCGCGTGCGTTGACGTCTATTTTCACAAGCAAGCGTCCAAATTCACCGTAAGCCGCGCCCAACTCGGATCCGCCCCAACGGAAGGCTTTTTTGTCAACGGGAGTCCGGAGAAGCTGGAGCGTGTTTTCATCAACACGTTTTGCAACGCCTTTGAGGCGGGCGCCCAGAACATAGACGTCAGGTTCGGCATCCGCAACGCCGTGGCGCTGATCGTCATAGAGGACGACGGCATCGGGTGCGACGCGGAGAACCTTTTAAATTTTTTCACGACTTTCTTCACCACAAAACAGAGCACGGGCGGCACGGGTTTGGGCTTATGCGTGATACGCTCGATAGTCGAGGCGCACGGCGGCAACATCAACATATACTCCAAAAACCTATTAGGCAACGGCCAACACGGTATGCTCATGCAAATCACGCTACCGGCAAACAAGCGTATGCCCTACAAAACGGCTAAACACGAGTTTTTACTGATAAAACAGGGGTTAGGCGACGCTAACGATATTTTGGAAACGCTAAAAAACCTAAAAATAATCCCCCACATCGCCCAAAAACCGAAGGACGCAGATTCGTCGCCGCGCAACTCGTCGTTGGAACTTATAGTACTGGCTTCCACCGAATGCGTAACGGAGGTAAAAGACCGGATAGGCGGCGGGGCGGAGGCGGAAACCGGGGTAAAGATTCTGCCCGTCGAAATCGGGGCGGGCGGTACGGTCTTCGTCGGCTCCGGAGAGAGCCGAGAGTTGTTTACGGAGGAGTTCGTGGTCAACTATTTGGAGGAACGATAATAACCGTAGATGGAAACAGAATATGCATCAACAAAATCGTTGTTTGGGATTGGTAGAAAATCGATTTTTTTATAAAAAATACTTGACACCGTTGATGACAATAGGTATTTTATGAACATGTCTACATTCTTACAAACAAATGAAATATACTGTGGACGCTCTGAAGAATTACTGAATCGGATAAAACCTGATTCGGTAACTCTTTCTTTTTGGTCTCCGCCATATTTTGTTGGTAAAGATTATGAAGTTGGAGAAACTTATGCGTCTTGGCAAACCATGCTTAAATCGGTTATTAACTTACACGCTAATGTGTTAAAACCAGGCGGTTTTATGGTTATAAACATTGCTGATATTATCGCTTTTAAGGATGAAGCCATGCCCAAAATACAAGGCCTAAATGTTTCAATGCGCAAAAGCCAGGTTACAAAAGAAATGGTTTTGGAGGCCAAGGCTAGATTTCCTTCTTATAACCGCAATCGATTAGCGGCTTATTTAGGATGCAGTGAGCAAACAATAGACCGACGGCTTAACGGAAATAATATACGAGGTGGCAAACATCAAGTACAAACCAGAATAAAGTTAGTTGGTGGTCAACTAGAAACATACGCGTATAATTGCGGCTTATATCTTTATGATAAGCGAATTTGGAAAAAAGATCCTGCTTGGGCAAATTCCCGTTGGGTAACCAATACACTAAAAGCTGTGAGTGAGACTGAAGATTTGTATATTTTTTGGAAGGTCGGTGAATATGAGGTTAACCGTTCCCGCCTTACGGAACAAGAATGGAAAGATTGGGGTTATCGGCAAGTTTGGGATATTCCATCGGTGCGTAAAAACGATGATCACGAGGCAAAATTTCCACATGAACTTGCGCGACGAATTATAAAACTCTATAGTGATTGTGGGGACATCGTGCTTGATCCATTTTTGGGTAGTGGAACTACCGCCGTAGTGGCTTTACAAGAAAAAAGATACTATATCGGTATTGAAAAAGAAGAAAAATACGTTGCTTTAGCCCGTAGCAATATCAAAAACGCTATGGCACAAACAACGTTATTTGATGAAATGCCACAAATTAAAACGCTATATCCGCATAACGCCACTCAGCAAGTTGTCGCAGAATTGCAAAACTAAGAGACTGTTACAAAATTTGTG
>LIUJ01000130.1:0-3150 GCA_001462255.1 Fibrobacteria bacterium GUT77
CGAACGCAAGGACATTGCGAACGCCCCACCGAACAATACGACGGAAACGGGGCAATCAATCATTTCACGCAACGTACCGAGAAGCTACGGTCCTTGCCGATGTAGCTCTCGAACACGTCGTCGTATTCGAAGTCCATGCCCCGATTGTACGGCGTAGCAACCGCTGCCACCGCCCTAACAGGCCGCCGCGTAAATGTTGTTTTTATGTTGATTTCGGCTCACGGAAAGTATTATATTACTATAAAAAGGACACCCCGCAATGAACGAAAAAATCAAAAACGAACTCGACCAAATGGTCGATACGCTGGCAAACACCGGTATAGTATCGCAGATTTTGCTTTTCGGCTCTTACGCAAAGGGTGAGGAAACGCCGAAAAGCGACATTGATTTATGCGTCCTCTCGCCGGTTAAGCCCGAAAGCCACATTGAGTTTATCGCCAACTTCCTAACATTGCTATGGGATGTTAGTATAACGCCGTTGGACTTGTTGGCGTATAATCAGGACAATTTCTACTTTCACGCTAAACGCCCGACTTCGTTTGAACACGAAATCGCCAAAACGGGGGTATTGTTGTATGAGCACAGATAGCACAGATGTAAATAAATGGATTCGCTTTGCCCAAATGGACTTTGACAGCGCTGTTACGCTATCCGAAAAATTTCGTCCGCCGTTGGAAACCGCGTGCTATCTTTGCCAACAGACTGCCGAAAAGATTCTTAAAGCGTATATAATCGCAAAGACAAACGCATTGGCGGAAAAAACTCACAACCTTAAAACCTTACTCAAAGTATGCGTCCCGTATTGCGCCGAGTTTGATAATTTCAGGACTATATGCGATAAACTAACGCCATACATCACCGTTACTCGCTATCCGTCGATTATAGAACCTACGGAATACGACATGAAACGTGCTATCAAGGACGCCAACGAGATTTTAGAATTCACTAAATCCAAACTGAAAGATATGGGGTACGAATAATAACGGGGCGACCCTCCCGACCTGCCGGGAGACCGCAGTCGAAAGTTTAAGCCGACCCGGTTTTCATAGGTCTCAAAGCCGACGCTATGTTGCCGAACTCGTCCGACGTGCCTGAAAACAAGTCTATAAGCAACGGGTCGAAGTGCGTTCCTTTGCCGTCCAAGATTATCCTCACCGCTTCGTCGTGGGGGAACGCCGCCTTGTAGGGTCTGTCGGAGGTGAGCGCGTCGTAAACGTCGGCGATTGCCATCAGGCGTCCCAGTATCGGTATGTCTTCGCCTTTCAGCCCCTTGGGGTAGCCGCTACCGTCCCACTTTTCGTGGTGGGTCATGGCGAAGATTTTCGCGTAAATTAAAAAAGTGTGCTCGCTTGTGCTCTCCATTATTTTGTCTATAACCTCTCCGCCGAAAGTCGTGTGTTTCTTTATCTCCTCAAACTCTTCGGGCGTGAGCTTGCCGGGTTTGTTGAGGATGTTGTCCTTTACGGCGATTTTACCGACGTCGTGCAGTTGCGCCGACATCAGCACCAAACTTAGGTCCCACTCGGCTACCTCGTTCTTATATATATCCCGCGTTTTCATGGACTCGAGCAACGCTCTAAGGTAGCTCTGCGTCCTCTCAATGTGACCGCCGGTGATATCGTCGCGGCTCTCAACAAGCTCCGCCATTGATTTTAGTAGCGCGCTCTGCAATTCCAAAATGGTCTTGACCTTCGCGTCGACCATCTCCTGCAACTTGGTGTTGAAGTTTACGAGCTCCAGCTTTTGCAACGCAAGTTCTTGGTGCTTGGCCTTCAGCTCTTGGTTTTGCGATTCAAGTTGGTGCTTTTGCGACTCTACCGTTAGGTGCATTTCTATGCGTTTGAGAAGTAGCGGGGTAGAAAACGGTTTAATGATATAGTCTACGGCGCCGAGCGTTATCCCCCTAAGCTCGTTCTCGCTGTTGCTGTGGGCGGTGAGGAAGATGACCGGAATGTCGGTCGTCTTAAAGTCGCTCTTAAGCGCCTTTATCGTCTCGTACCCGTCGGTATCGGGCATATCAATGTCTAATAGTATGAGGTCGGGTATGCTTTTTTCTAATATTTTCAGCAGTTGCGCCCCGGAGTTTACGGTGAGCGTGTTGTAGCGCTCCTTGAGCGCGACTTTGGCGACCGCTAGGCTTGTTAAATCGTCGTCGACCACAAAGATGGTTTTACGGTTATCCGCCATAAGTTATCAACCCTTGTATTATCCCGTTTGCTGTACCGCCGTACCGCCCTACACTATCAATTATATATAATACGCGTAAAAAAATCAAGTTTATTCAACTCCTAACAAAAAAGGTTCTTTAAGCAGGCAGTCGATCCGCACTTCGGCCTCGTCGAAGTTGCCTATCAGCACCATTCTCAATATGGCGTCCACGGCGCTTTCGACCCCATCCGTGCGTGAGAAGGCTTGCAGGTTGTGGGCGTTTCTGTCTATTTCCTCAATGTCTACGGTGGAAAGGGCGGTTTTCAGCGCCGTAAGGGTGGCTTTAAGCGCACCGAAGTCGCTCGGCGCTTGCGGCGTTGATTTTTTGCTCTCCGCCGTTGTGAGGTTTATGGCGCTGATGAGCGCCTCCAAATCGGTTAGGAAGGCGCCTATGTGCGCGTCTATAAAGCCGATATCGCCGCCCTTTCCGGCCGCTTCAAGCGCTTTGGCTCGCTCCGAGATATCCAGCGCCCCAATGTTGGCGGAGGCGCTCTTCAACGCGTGGGCGTGCAATGTAAACGACGTAATATTGTCGCTCTTTAGGGCGCTTCGCATCTCGTCGGCCTTTGTCGTCGCGTCGCCGCTGAATATCGACAGTGTTTGCAGGTAGTTTTCTTGCGAACCGCCCGCCCTCGATAGACCGATATCCGTGTCCACGCCGTGTAAACTGAACGTTGCTTGCTCGTGCTTACCGTCGGGCGTGCCGCCGCCGTCGTCCTCAAGCGCGGCATCAACCTGCTTCTCCTTTGGCAACCACCTCTCCAACACGGCGTTTAGCTTGGCTGTGTCTATGGGTTTGGAGAGAAAGTCGTCGAAACCGTTCTGAAGAAACATCTCGCGCATACCTGAAACGGCGTTGGCTGTAAGCGCGACGATAGGCAAGTTGCGTCCGGCGGGAAGCTCCCGTATGCGTTTTACCGCCTCCACGCCGTCCATCTCCGG
>LIUJ01000130.1:3297-4392 GCA_001462255.1 Fibrobacteria bacterium GUT77
GGCATCATGTGATCCATAAAAACTAGGTCGTAGTTACGCCGCTTCACGGCGTCTATAGCCTCCTGACCGCTTTGGCAAGCGTCTACCGTCATCTCGTAAAAGGAGAGCAATCCCTGCGCGACCACTATATTCGTCCTAACGTCGTCAACGACCAGCACTACGGCCGTCGGCGCGATGAACGCCTTGGCCGCCGCCTCCGCCACAAAACTCTCCCGCACGCTTATCCCCTGCGGCAACGTTACCGTGAAGACGCTGCCCTTGCCGTACTCGGATTGGACGGTTATGTCGCCGTTCATCGCTTTCACCAAATTGTAGGTTATGGCGAGGCCCAATCCGGTCCCGTCAATACCCTTGTTCTTATCTACGTCCAACTGTACGAAGTCGTGAAAGAGCGCGTCCATATCCTTCTGCGCTATCCCCCTGCCGCTGTCGGCTACCTCAATGGTTATGATGATGTTCTGGTTGTCTATCCGCTTACCCGTTACCGTGAGCGCTACGAAGCCTTCGCTTGTGTATTTGACCGCGTTGCTCAAAACGTTTAGGAATATCTGGCGAATCCTGACCTCGTCCCCGAAGAGCGTGTCGGGAATATGCTTGTCCACGCTCACCTGAAAATCAAGCATCGAGTTGCTCGCCTTAATGCCTATAATGTTGACGATGTCCTTTATGAGCGACGGGAAGTGATAGTTCGCCGGGACGATCTTCATCATCCCGTTCTCAATCTTGGAAAAATCGAGTATATCGTTTATGATGGAGAGCAGGTTCAGCCCCGCCTGCCTGATTGTCACTAAGAGGTTGTAGGTGCTCTGCGACACGTCTTTTTCTCGCATGGCGAGTTCCGATATGCCGATGACGGCGTTCATGGGCGTGCGGATCTCGTGGCTCATCCTTGCCAAAAAATCGCTCTTGGACTTGGAGGCCGCCTCCGCCTTGCTCGCCAAATTCGATATGGTCTCTATGCGCTTCTGGTCTTGTTCAATTAAGAATTTCAGAGTTATCTGCTGCCGCCACGCGTTGAAACGCAACGTGTTTTGGGCGAAGAATAGGATTGTCGTTATGGCGAAAGTGCTAAGCGTGTCGTTTGTGGCGTAGGAG
>LIUJ01000131.1:0-199 GCA_001462255.1 Fibrobacteria bacterium GUT77
GCGTATGCTTTTGAACTTTAGGGTGGCGCAGGGGTGGTACGTTTCTTCCGGGCGCGGCGGTTTGCGTAAGGCGGCGGCGCAAAGCGATCCGTATCCGTTTGCCCCTACGCAGAAGCTCGCGCGGTTTAGGGTGGGCGACGGCAACCGCAATTTGAGAGAGGGCAAGACGGATGAAAATTCGTTGATAAAGATCGGCGGG
>LIUJ01000131.1:360-692 GCA_001462255.1 Fibrobacteria bacterium GUT77
AATTCGTTGATAAAGATCGGCGGGGCGGCTATCCGCAAAATTTTCGGGACGGGGGTTCGAATGAGCGGCGTCGCGCTTTACGCGTCGCGTCGCGGCGAGATGGACGTGAGCGTGCCGTTTGCGGGTGATATTCCGGCCGGCGTTTACGAGACGCCGCTTTTGCGTTACGATCTTAACGGTAACGGGATTGTCGACGCCGAGGACTATGTCGTCGCGTATGTTTCCGGGGCGTCGGACTGGAGCTATAACGGGAAGTTTGATTTCAAAATAAACCGTTACGACGATTTTCGTACGTATTGGCTTGCGGTAAAGGGGGCGGGGAATGGTATGGT
>LIUJ01000131.1:890-14965 GCA_001462255.1 Fibrobacteria bacterium GUT77
CCCCCCCGCCGACGGCGTCCCGGTACGGAGCGTGTACGAGGCCAATCTCTATCTCCGTACGCCGCAACAGTTATCGGAGGCGGGGGACAACCATGAGGGCGGAATCGATTGGGTGTGGAAGAAGTTTACGCAGAGCAGGGCGGATACCTTGATACGATTGGAGTTGCCGGGGATAGACGCGAGTTTGCCCGGATCCATAGCCTTTCGCTACGGATCGACGTTCGGCGGAACGCTTAGCGCCGATCTCGGCGCCGTTCGGTTGTGTTCCGGTTGCGGTATCGCGGAGATAGGCATTGATAATTGGAGTTCGAGGAACTTGGAAATAAGGTACGAAGGCGCGGCGAGTTCGGGGTCTTACTACGAGTTGAGCGCGATACACGTGCGGTATTCGCGTCCGCTCGCGCTTGGCGGCGACGTCGGCAAGCTTGAGGTTTTTTCCTCGACGGACGCCGGCGCGGCGCGTTATGGGCTTTCCAACGCCGGCGGCGGTCTGGCGTATGTGGTGCGCGTTCCGTTGGACGATAGCCGCGTTGAGCTTGTGGACACGGTTAGGGCGTCGTCGTATGATTGGAGCGACGTCGGCGGAGAGGGCGTAAGGTATATGGTTATGTCGGAGAGGGCTATTGTCGACTACGGCGATTCCCTCGTTGCGGGCGGCGGATCGACGCACGGCGCGAGCGCGCCGTATCTGATACGCGACCTGCGCGACGTCGGCAACTCGACGGATTACTTGATTATTACGCACGCGGAATTTTTGGACGCCGCGCTGAAGTTGGCCGCGCACAAGGCGACGATGGGGTTCGACCGTCCCGGCGTGGTGTTGCTCGGTGACATATCGGATTTGTTCGGCGGCGGCAATACTGACCCGGCGGCTATAAGAAATTTTTTGTACTACGTGTACGGAAATTGGGACGGCGGCGATCGCTTTTCTTATGTTACGCTCTTGGGCGCCGGTCACTACGATTATAAGAACGCGTCTTCCCGCGCGGTCAATTTTATTCCGGTGCCTTATATAAGCGGCAGGCTCAATGAGGATTTTTATGTGTTTTTCGACGATAGGATCCATCCGAGTTCGCAGCATAATTGTTATTATCTTATGGGGCGGATGCCTGCGGTGAATTTGTCCGAGGCGTACGCTATGGTGGAGAAGGTCATAGAGACGGAGGATCCGCGTTGGGCGAATTTCGATTCGTGGCGCGGTCGTGTGTTGCTTAGCGCCGACGACGACCAGCAGGGCGCGACGGCCGATCGTACGCGTCCGGCCCACACGGCTTCTTCCGAGCTTATTTCGCGCGCGATAAGCAACCTGCGGCCGGATATTGTTCAAAAGAAAATTTACCTGTTTGAGTACGGGTGGGACGAGCGTTACTACAAGCCCGCCGCGACGAGGGCGCTTTTGAATGAGATAAACAGCGGGGTCGCGGTGGTCAATTGGTTCGGGCACGGTTCGCCGAACCAGATCGCGGACGAGATGCTTTTGGCTAAGGATAATGTTTTGACGCTTGACAATAAGAGGCGTTACCCGCTTTTTTCCATGTTTTCCTGTTCGGTGGGTAAATACGATTTGCCCGGCGACGAGAATTTGGCCTCCGCGCTGATTAAGCAACCGGGGGGCGGCGGCATAGCGGCCATAGCCTCCGCTCGCGAGGTGTGGGCGGACGAAAATGAGAGTTTGGCGAAGCCGTTTTTTTACAATCTGTTCGGTTCCGCAGACGACGCGGTATCGCTCGGCTACGCGCTTGTTAAGGCTAAGACGGATTATACGGGAACCTACAGAAACAGGTACTACGTGCTTTTGGGCGACCCGTCAATCAAGATTATAGGGCGGGGGAACGGTGTTGAGGACCTTAGAATTACGGACACGGCGGGCGTGCGGATTGATACGCTGAAAGCGTTGCAACGGGTTGCAATAAAGGGGAAGGTAAGCGGCATCACGGCGGGCGACAGCGTATACGCGGCCGTTACGCTCTTCAATCCGCCGCAGGATTCGGCGCGCAGGAAGGACGGCGGCAAGTACGATACGGTTACGGTGTACGGTTTGCCCGGGAGCCCGGTCTTTAGCGCGACGCGCGTGCGCGTCGGAGCCGACGGCGCGTTTGAGCAGCCGGTACTGTTGCCCATGAATTTAGCGTTCGGGAAGCCGGGGGTGAAGCTCACCGCTTACGTGTGGAAAGAGAGGAAGGGCGCGGTCGGCGCGGGTTTCCTTGGCGACTTGGTCTTTCACGGTTCCGAAAACGCCGACTTGAGTGATACCGAAGGGCCGAAAATCAGCGTGAGGCCGATATACGGCTCTGAAGTTATGGATCGTGCCGGGCTCTTTGTAAAAAATCGCATTACCGCGCAGTTGCCGGTGACGCTTGAGGTAAAAATAGAAGACGAAAGCGGCATAAACAAAATAGGCGGCGGCCCGGACGAAGGCATTACTATGGAAGTGAGGGGGGCGCTGTCAAAGCGCGACATAAACCACTTATTCGATTTTGACACGGGGAGTTTTACGCAGGGAAAGGCCATAATCGCTTTTGAGGAGAGTATGCTCGGCGCCGGAACCTACGACCTGATAATAAGCGCGCAGGACTTGTTGGGAAACGTGGCCAAGTTGAGCGTGGTTTGGGAGGTGGTCGATCCGTCGGAGATAAAATTGGATCATGTGATAAACGTCCCCAATCCGGTGAAGATGGGGCAACCGACGCGCTTCTACTATACCCACTCAAACGTTACCGGCGACTTAGACGTCAACGTGACGATAAGGATATACTCGCTGGGCGGCAGGTTGTTGTCGGTGATACGCAATCCCAAAAACGGCGAACAATGGGTGCCTAAAGACAACAGAGGAAGTCATTTGACGCCGAACGTATACCTGTACCAAGTGACGGCGACGTCGCGGAATGTGGGGAAGACGGTAAAGAGCAAAATCAAAAAATTGGCGGTGTTGCCGCCGAGATAGTGGGAGAAAAACCATGGCAAACGAAAGAATTACGGAAAATATCGTAAGGAATCACTTCAAAAACGACCCACTCTTCAAAAGCGTTAAGTTTGAGGAGCAAAAGTCGTACAATAAACGGGTGATCGATTCGCTGCGACACGCGTCGAAAGGCGGAGACGGCGTCGGCAAGCCTGAGTTTATCGTATCGTTCCCCTACGGAAATATCGATTATTTGCTCGTAATAGAGTGCAAAGCTTCAACAGGCAGTCATAGGAGCGATAAACTCGATAAGCCGAAAGATTACGCCGTTGACGGGGTATTGCGTTACGCTAAAGCGCTGTCGCGCGAGTTTGATGTGGTGGCTATTGCCGTAAGCGGGCAAACCGAAAGCGAATTGGAGGTCTCTCATTTTCTGTGGAAAAAGCGTGAAAAAACGTTTGACGAGAAATTAGATAAAAAATTATTATCGATAAACGATTATATAAAATTGTTTGATAACGAGCAATTTGCCGAAAAGCTCAAATACTCAAACATTGTATTGAAAGCGATAGAACTGAACGAGGAATACAATAATTATTCGGTACCGGAGCAAGATAGGAATACTATGGTAAGCGTCATTTTGTTGTCGTTGTTGCATAACCCGTTCAGAGAAAGTTATTTAAGCGAGACAAGCGTGAAGAGTTTGGGCGATTCGATGATTAAATCGGTTGAAAACGCGCTCGCGTTGAATGAGGTGAGGTACAGGGAGGCGATGATTAACGAATTTAAAAAAATATTTCTTCAACCGGTATTCATCCACGAAAAGATAAAGAGCAAGAGAGAAAAAGAGCCTAAAAACTCGCTCGAAGTACTTAAAGAAATGGTGATTTACTTGCATAAAAACGTGTATCCGCTTATCAATATGGAGGATACCGGGTTTGACGTGCTGGGTCAATTTTATACGGAGTTTATAAGGTATTCGGCGAGTCAGCAGAAGCAGGGCTTGGTTTTGACGCCTTTTCATATTACGGACTTATTCTGTGATTTGGCGCAACTGAACGTCAATGACGTCATTTATGATCCGTGTTGCGGCACCGCCGGATTTTTAGTTTCGGGAATGAAACGCCTTCTTACGCTTGCCGGAAATGACGACACACGTAAACAACGCATACGAAAAAAGCAGTTGGTCGGCGTTGAAATGCGCCCTACGATGTATGCCTACGCTTGTTCCAATATGTTGTTGAAAGGCGACGGCAAATCGAACATTTATTGCGGAGACTGTTTTCAAACGGTAAGCGAGGTGAGAAAACACAAACCTACCGTCGCTTTCTTGAATCCTCCGTACGACGTAGGGAACGCCCGCCAGATGGAATTTGTCGAACACGCGTTGGATATGGTTGCCCCGCAAAACGGGCGGGTTGTAGCTATTGTACAAATGAGTTGTGGAATAAAAGACGAGAAGGAACTGATTGCCGTGAAGAAGCGGCTCCTGCGAAAATACCGCCTAAAAGCCGTGCTATCCATGCCGGACGATTTGTTTTACCCTATAGGCGTGGTAACGAGCGTTATGCTTTTTGAGGCGAATAAGCCGAACCAAGGGTTCAAAACATGGTTCGGTTATTTCAAAACGGACGGTTTTGAAAAGCGTAAACACCAAGGGAGAATCGACGTGCGCGATAAATTTAAGGCGATAAAAGAAAGATGGTTAAGCGCGTACAAAAATTCGGAAGAAATCGCCGGATTATCCGTTAAACAAGAGGTAAACGCCGAAGACGAGTGGTGCGCCGAGGCTTATATGGAAACCGATTACTCGAAGCTCAATCAAGCGGATTTTGAAAGAAAGTTGAAAGATTATGTCGCGTTTAAGTTTTTGACGGGAGACGGGCAATGAAAAAATTGAGCGAAATATTCAATATATGGTATGGCGTTAACCTTGAATTTATAAATTGTGAACAAGTGAAAGATGGGATGCCTTTTGTGTCTCGGCAGGCTACGGGAAACGGGATCGTCGGATATGTAACGCCGATTGATATTGTTCCGAATCCGCCGCATACTTTGAGCATTGCCGGTAGCGGCAACGTTCTTTCCACGTTTTATCACGATTATGAATATTATAGCGGACGCGATGTCTATATTGCCGAGCCGAAACAAACGCTGACGCGAGAGCAAATGCTCTTTTACGCATACCTCATCGAGGCTAACAAATACCGCTACAATTACGGGCGGCAGGCAAATAAAACGCTGGGGGATATCGTAGTCCCCGATGTTGACGAATTACCCGATTATGTGAGTAAAGTGTCGTTGAATGATTATGAATTTGACGCGAGACCGCTTTGTAACGAAAAAACGTCGCTGAATACCGAAAAATGGGGATGGTTTAGGTATGACGAGATATTTGATGTAAGAAAGGGATTTTATAATAAAAAACCGGATGACGACGGCGGCGGTACCGTTCCTTTTATCGGCGCGTACGACTCAAATAACGGTATAACGTCGTGGTATACCGGAGAGGCGATAGAGCGCGCGTCGAAAACCGGCGATGGTCCGAATGTGCCTATCGGAAAAAAAATATTCAAACCGAATTGCGTAACCGTTTCCAATAACGGCTCCGTAGGATACGCGTTTTATCAGCCGGGGGAGTTCACGTGTTCTCACGACGTGAATCCTTTGTATCTGAAAAATCGTGAATTGAACCGATATATCGCCGTGTTTTTGTGTACGTTGATAGAATTGGAGCGATATCGTTGGGCTTACGGCAGAAAATGGCGTCCCGTAAGAATGCCGAATTCTTTAATCAAACTCCCTATTACGAAAGACGGCGCCCCAAATTGGCGATTTATGGAAGATTACGTGAAATCGCTACCGTATTCAAGATTAATATAAATCGGGGGCGGGCTTCATGTATATGGCAAAAGAAGCGTTGTTTTGGAATAACGACGGCGACAATAACGTCAACTGTAACCTCTGCGCCCACGGATGCCGTATCGCTCCCGGTAGGTGCGGAAGGTGCGCGGTTCGCGTCAATAAAGACGGGATTTTGTACAGCCGCGTTTACGGGCGCGTAGTCGCGCAAAACATCGATCCCGTGGAAAAGAAGCCGCTGTATCATTTTCTCCCGGGAAGCGAAACCTTTTCCATTGCCACGATAGGTTGTAACTTCAAGTGTAGCTTTTGTCAAAATCACGAAATATCGCAGGCGGCTGAATTTATTGAGAATATCGGTACTAATGATGATAACGATATTAATACCGATAACGCCCATAAAGTCCATACGGTCAGCAATGTTCACAAAGATATTGATTCCAACGACGACATATACGGCAATACCTGCATACCCCCTAACGCAATCGTAGACGCCGCGCTGCGCTATAAATGTAAAAGCGTATCGTTTACCTACACCGAGCCTACGGTTTTCTTCGAGTACGCGCTTGATGTCGCCAAGGCGGCGAAGGCGGCCGGATTGCGGACGGTCTTTGTGTCGAACGGTTTTATGACGACGGAGTGTTTGCGGGCGGTCGCTCCGTACCTCGACGCTTGCAACATAGATTTGAAGTCGTTTCGCGACGAGTTTTATAGGGATAAGTGCGGCGCGAGGTTGACGCCGGTGCTGGAGTCGCTTAAGGCGATTCGGGAGGCGGGTATATGGTTGGAGGTCACTACGTTGGTTATAGGCGGTCTGAATGATTCGGATGAGGAGTTGACGGGTATCGCCCGATACATTGTGAATGATTTGGGTGCCGATACCCCGTGGCACGTATCGGGATTTTATCCGCGGTACCGGATGTTGAGCGTGCCGCCCACGGGCGCCGCATCTATAGAAAGGGCGCGCGAGATCGGGGTTGGCGCGGGGTTGCGTTACGTTTATGGGGGGAATGTAAACGTATATAGGGACACGCGTTGTCCCGGTTGCGGCGGCGTGTTGATAAGCAGGCGCGGATACGAAACGCGCGTAGCCGGTTTGGTCGCCGGCGGCGTATGCGGCGCGTGCGGTCAAAAGATACGCGGAATTTTTTGAGTTTTTGTTGAAGGGTATTGATTTTACGCGCGCGAATCAATTATATTAACCGTCTCTCGTTGTACTTTTTCCGTATTCGGATACCGTCGCGGTAGGTACGGAAATCTCTCGTTGTACCTCTCGTTGTGCCAAATAATAAAAAACGTCCGAATTAAGACAATAGGATATTTGTCCTAAAAGTTCCGATTTCGACAATTGTGAGGCGGAGACCGCTACGGATCCTCTTCACGCGACATATCAACCCCCAAAAGGAGTGTTTTGTATGAGGCGCGGTTTCATCGGTAGTCCCGTCGGGTTTGTCCCGGCGGCGTCAATCATTATCCTATTGCTCGCGTTGTCGCCGTGTCGCGGCCTTTTTGCCGACGACAGGCGTCCCCTTTCCGGCGGCGTTAGCGGCGGTTTGGAGGGCGGGGAGTATTCGGTCAAGTCGGTGTTGACGGTTTCGGAAGGCGACACGCTCCGTATCGGCGCGGGCGCCGTGATGTATTTTGAGCAGCTTACGGGGATAGACGTGCGCGGCGTGCTGTCGGTGTTCGGTACGTCGGAGAGTCCGGTTGTTATGACGTCGGGCAACGACACGACGGGTTCGACGGAGGCGCGGGCCTTTGATTGGAACGGGGTGAGGACATTCGGTCCCAACGCGGCGGTCTTCATGCGTCACGTTTCCGTCGGCAACAGCGTATACGGGTTGAATGTGGGCGACACCCTGTCGAAGGTGGAGTTGAGGGAGGTCGTCTTTCGGAACAACGGCTACGCCCCCCTTGTGAGGGGCGGCGAGATGGTCCCCGCGGCGACCGACGCGCCGGTAAGCGTTGCGTGGAACACCGACACATCGGCGCTCAAGCCGCCGAATCCCGTGAGGAAAGCGCGTAAGGTCGACGTTAAATTCGTAGTAAACGTAAGCGCCCTAACCGTAGCCGCGGTCGGCCTGACGACCTGCTATATAGGCCTATCAAACGCAAATACCTATTATCAACATAGTATTAACGACGCCAACGCCGATGAATTTTCCGAGTATTACGAAACCAAGATTCGCAAAAATATAACCGTAAGCGCGATAGGCGCCGTAGCGGCGGGCATAGGACTAAGTTGTATGGGGATAACGCTCTTTTTTTGACTTTTGACCGCCCGTAAAGTATATTCTTTTATACAATATGGAAGGATTATAATAATAAAAATGTCAGCAAACCTAACATACTCGTCCGCCGGTGTCAGCATAGACACCTGGAATAGCGTCAAAGGCCGCATAGGGGAGTTGGTCTCGTCCACCTACAACGCCCGCGTCCACGGCAAATTCGGCCAGTTCGGCGGAATGTTCGACGCCTCTTGGCTCAAGGGTATGGACGCCCCCATCCTCGTCTCCTCCACCGATAGCGTGGGGACGAAGGTCAAGGTCGCTTTCGACTCTAAGGTTTACGACACCGTAGGCGTGGACATCGTGAACCACTGCGTCGACGATATCCTCGTTATGGGGGCGCGCCCGCTCTTCTTTCTCGACTACATCGGCATAGGCAAGCTTGTTCCAACCGTCGCGGAGCGGATTGTTTTCGGGCTTGCGTCCGCTTGTCGATCAAACGATTGCGTGCTTATCGGCGGCGAGACGGCGGAGATGCCGGACATATATAGGGAAGGGGAGTTTGATCTTGCCGGGACGATTGTGGGCGTCGTGGAGAAGGGCAAGGTTATCGACGGGGCGTCGATAAAACCCGGCGACGCGGTGATAGGGTTGAAGTCGGTCGGGTTGCACACCAACGGGTTCAGCCTTGCCCGCAAGATCGTTACGGAGGTGGGCAAAAAGAGCTATTCGGACATGTTTGAGGGCGGCAGGACTTTCGGCCAAGCGTTGCTTGAGCCGCACCGCTCTTACATAAAGTTGCTACCGCTTATGGAGACGGGAAAGATTAAGGGTTGCGCCCACATAACCGGCGGCGGATTCGTAGACAACGTAGACAGGATACTTCCCGATGATTGCGACGCGGCGATAGACGCCAAGTCGTGGGAACCGTTGCCGATATTCCGTTACCTGCAAGCGGAGGGCGGAGTGGAGAACGCGGAGATGTATCGCACGTTCAATATGGGTATAGGGATGGTTGTCGTCGTCTCCGGGGGCGACGCGGACGCCGTTTTACGCGACGGCGGGATCGCGGAGTTTGAGCCGGTGTCGATAGGCGAGATCGTTTCCGGCGCCGGAAAGGTACGGATGGAGTTTTGACTATGAAAAAGTGCCTTTATCTTTACAATACGGCCACCGCGTCTAAAGAGTTGTTTGTTCCGGAGAACGACCCCGTCGCGGTCTATTGTTGCGGCCCTACGGTTTACAACTACGCGCACATCGGCAACTTACGCACGTACGTGTTTGAGGACGTTCTCAAGCGGGCGCTTATGTGGTGCGGTTACGAGGTGCGCCACGTGGTCAACATCACCGACGTGGGTCACTTGGTCTCCGACGCGGACACGGGCGAGGACAAGATGGAGAGCGGGGCGGCGCGCGAGGGGAAGAGCGTGTGGGATGTAGCGGCGTACTACACGGAGCGGTTCATGGCGGACGTCGCGTCGCTGAACGTTTTGCAACCCGATTTGTGGCCAAAGGCCACCGAGCATATTCCGCAAATGATTGCCTTGGTGAAAACGCTTGAGGAGAAGGGTTTTACGTATCGTACCGGCGACGGGATATACTTTGATACGGCAAAATTTCCGTCGTACTGCGATTTCGCCCGTATCGACCCGTCGAGCTTGCGCGCCGGCGAGCGCGTTGATATGGGGGAGAAGCGTAGCCCCACCGATTTCGCTCTGTGGAAGTTTTCACCGACCGACGGCAAACGCCGCCAAATGGAGTGGGCGAGTCCGTGGGGCGTGGGATTCCCCGGTTGGCATATAGAGTGCAGCGCGATGGCGCTCTCCCACTTGCCGCAACCGCTCGACATTCACTGCGGCGGCATGGATCACATACGCGTCCACCATACGAACGAGATAGCCCAAGCGGAGGCGGCGACGGGGAAGAAGTTTGCCCGCTACTGGATGCACGGGGAGTTTTTGGTTCTCGACAAGGGGAAGATGGCTAAGACGGGCGGGAATTTCGTAACGCTCGACACGTTGAAAGAGCGCGGCGTTTCCCCGCTGGGATATAGGATGTTCTGCTACACGGCGCATTATCGTACGCCGCTGAGTTTCTCGTTTGAGGGCGCGCTATCGGCGGAGCAGGCGTTGGCGAGTCTTAAAAAGACCGTGTTATCAATAGACGGTCAGTCGACTAATACGTCGGGCGGCGGCGTTTCCGATGTTGACATTGAGCGCGTGGAGAATGCTCTTGAGCCGTTTTCGGAAGCGATACGCGACGATCTGAATATGCCGCGCGCCGTGGCCGCGCTTTGGGAGGGTCTGCGGGACAACGCCATGACCGGGCCGGAGAGATTGGCGTTTGTCCGTGAGGCGGACAAGGTTTTGGGGCTTGATTTACTGAAGACGGTCGGCGGCGACACGGAGGTGACGGAGGTATTCGACGGTTATAGAATAACGCTTACGGCGGGCGTTGTTGTGTCGGCGACCTTAAAGGACGCGATAGTCGCTAAGGCGGCGCAACGTAAAAGGGCGAGGGCCGAGAAGGACTTTGGCGCCGCCGACGGGATTCGTACCCGATTCGCGGAGGCCGGCGTGACGATTAAAGATATGCCGGACGGTTCGACGCGGTGCGCGGTAAGCGATCCGGCGTTGGCGGAGCGGGTGTTGGTCGGGCTATGAAAACACTACCCATAATGACTGTTTCCGGCATTCGCGGCAAGTTCGGCGAGACGCTTGACGAGGAGTTTGTGTCGCGTGTCGCGTATGTTCAAACGCGTACGGTCGGCGGAGGAAAGATTGTTATAGGCCGCGATACCCGGCCTACAGGGTTAGCGCTCGCGCGTGCCGCCGCCCGCGGGATTTTTGCCGCCGGCGGGGTTCCGGTCGACATCGGCATCGCGCCTACGCCGACTACTTGCGTAGCCGTGCCGTATTTGGGCGCCGGCGGCGGAATCATAATCACCGCGAGCCACAACCCGTTGCCCTACAACGGGTACAAGATGGTTCACAAGAGCGGGCGTCTTTTTAGGGGTGACGAGTGCGAAGCCGTTTACTCGGCGTTTATGGAGGGCAATTATCCCAAGAGCGACGAGTTTGCAAAGTACGGCGACGAGCGCGCGGAGAGCGTGGACGCTTCGCCTATCCACATCGACAGGATACTCTCGTGCGTGAACGCGTCGCTCATTCGGTCAATGAACATTCGTATAGCCGTGGACTCGATAAACGGCGCCGCCGGCGCCGTGTTTCCCAAACTGCTCGACGCGTTGTCCGTGCGGTGGGAGGGGGTGAACAACAAGTTGGACGGCGACTTCGTTCACAATCCGGAGCCGCGTCCCGAGCATCTCGGCGATCTGCGTTCGTTGCTTTTGAAGGGCGGCTTTTGGGGCGGTTTTGTCTTTGACCCCGACGCCGACCGTTTGGCGACCATGGGCGAGGCGGGTCAGGAGGTCTCCGAGGAGATGACGTTGGCGCTGGCGTTGCAGAACATTTTGGCCAAAAAACCCGACAACGTGGCTACGAATCTGTCTACGTCGATGGTTGTGGACGACGTTGCCGCCAAGTACGGCGTGGGCGTTATCAGGACGAAGATAGGCGAGGCGCACGTGGTGGAGGGGATGAGGGCCAACCGATGCATTGCCGGGGGCGAGGGTAACGGCGGCGTGATATATCCGGCCGTCTGCATGGCCAGAGACGGTCTTACGGGATTGGCCGTTATTTTGGAAGAGATGGCGCGGACCGGAAAAAAGCTATACGAGTTGGCGGCGGACTGGCCCGTATACTATATTGTTAAGGAGAAGATACCGTGCGCCGATACGGATCCGGCCGCGTTGATATACAAGTTGAGCAAGGTGTTTGCCGATGAAAAAAGGGATATGACCGACGGTCTTAAAATAATCCGGGATTACGGGTGGGTGCACTTGCGTCCCTCAAACACGGAGCCGATAATACGTTGCTACGCCGAGGCAAAGAGTATGGATCAGGCAAAAGAGTTGGCGGACGCCGTGCTGACTGTTGTCAAAGGAGAGCGATAAAATGAAATTCATCAAAACATCGTTGCCGTTGCTGTTGCTTTTTCAAGCGTTGTTGTCGCCGCCTCAAACGTTTTCCCGTCCGGTGGTTTCCTCCAACAGTTTTTCCCAGTTCGGCAAACCGTCTAAGGAAACGATGTTAAAGGCCCGCGCCGCCGCCGAGGCGGAGTTTCGTTCCGAGCTTCACATGTGGTTAAAGGAGAATATGCGCATAGACGTTGATACTGCGAGCAGCATAAAGGCGTTCGCGTTCGGCAAATTGGCGGAGCGTTGTTTGGAGTCCGCCGAGGAGACGGGCGTCGGTAAGGGGCGCGTGTGGACGCTGACGCTTACGGTATCGGAGGAGGCGGCGCGGTCGGCGTTTAGCGCCCACAACGAGTATTTTGACGCGCTTGCCTCGGCGCGTTTTCAGGACGCCCGCGGCAGCGACTTAAACACGGCGCTACCGGGGGCGATAGGGGCGCTTTGCGCGGCCATGGCGAAGATAGAACCCCCCGGCGGCGGCGCGGGCGTAAACGTGGACGACATACGCGCCAACGTGCAGATACTTTTTGACAAGATAGAGGTGAAGTCGGCGACTACGGTTGTGGACGGGCGCCCCGGTTCGTTGCCGCAGCGGTCGCCGGACGCCGTTTTCACCATAGACGGGGCGCCTCTTACGGGTTTTCACCTCACGGCTACGGTGCAGGGCGGGCGCGTGTTGGCGCGGTTTGAGACGGACGACCGCGGGGCGGTGCCGCTACGGGATTACAAGGTGCCTTTCGTTCACAACGGGAGTATGCTGAACGTGACCCCTGACGCCGGTCGCTACATAAAGGCGGATAATTTCATCAAATATAAGGATTTGGGAATACGTTTAACGAAGGGGCAAGACCTTTCTTACATATACAAAGTTCCCGCGTTGACCTACGCGCTGGAGTACAAGGCGAGTTCGCTTAGCAAGTCGATAGTCGTTCCGCCGGATTTTTTGGCCGACGCGCACGTGCGCAAGTATCTGAAGGAGTATTGTGGTTTGGTTCCGGCGCCGAGGGGGGCTTCACCCGACCTAAACGTCAAAATCGTGGTGGAGTTCTCCCAAAACGTCCACAACGACACGGAGGAGGACGGCTACGCGATGAGGGCGGTTGCGGAGTTTAGGGGCGCCGGCGTGGATAGGACGGGCAGGACGCAGTTTGAGAAGCGGTTGAACTTTGGGATCAGTTTACAACCCGGCGAGTATTTTTGGGAGGCATCGGGGGCGCTTAGAAAGCTGATTGGGGACGCGTTGAGTCGGGACAAGTAGTTTTTTAGGATTTATTCAAAGAGGGCCATTTCAGAAAATTTAATTTTTTTTATTTTTTTATTGACACGGTTGTTGTCGTATATTATTTTACATAGTACGTGGATATGTCTTATATGTTTGATGTGTGTTAAAAAAGGACGGAGGCTCTGTTATGGACAGGCACAAACTAAGCCACTCTATCGGCGGGTTGATACGATGTGACGGTGGGCGGTTGTTTGATTTTGGAGCGGTTGTTTTGTCGAAACGTGTTGATACGCCGGTGTGTTGATACGTCAAAATAGGTAAACACTACATATTATAAGGAGATGAAAAATGAGTAAGATGAATACGGTGTCAAGCGATACGGTCGGTAACGGCCAAAAGTTTTTGTTGCGTATGGGCGTCTTTTTTGTGTTATCGTTGCTACTGCTTTCCGTTTTGGCCTACGCCCAAAAGGGGGCGGCCAAGAAGGTTACGCTTCTTAACGTCTCTTACGACCCTACTCGGGAGTTGTATCAGGACTACAACAAGGCGTTTGTCGACTATTATAAGAAGAAGACGGGCGTCGACGTGACCGTCAACCAGTCTCACGGCGGGTCGGGCGGTCAGGCTCGCAGCGTTATAGAGGGGAACGAGGCGGACGTAGTGACTCTTGCCCTTGCCTACGACATAGACGCCATCGCCGACGCGCGTAAGGGGCTTATCGCGGAGGATTGGATTAAGCGGTTTCCGAATAACAGTTCGCCTTACACATCGACCATCGTCTTTCTTGTTCGTAAGGGCAATCCTAAGGGGATAAAGGACTGGGAC
>LIUJ01000132.1 GCA_001462255.1 Fibrobacteria bacterium GUT77
TGCGAGTGGGCGCTATCCGCCGGCTACATCCACATAGGTTGGCGTCAAGGCGGCTCATGGCGGGTAAACTTAGACTCAAACGACTGGGTGGTCAACGAATCGTCCGCGGCCTACAAAACCCCGCCGGAGGTATTCGACAAAATAACAAACATAGCCCAAACCCCCGGCGGCCTAAACGGCGGGATAATATTAATGCACTTAGGCACGGAAAGAACGCAACGTTCCCGACAAGTACACACGATATTAGGCAAACTGATAGACACGCTGGTCGACATGGGATACAAGCCGGTAACGGTATCCACACTGCTTTATTATTCGGGAATCGACGTAGACGTTATTGATTTTTGATTGGAATCATAGGATAAAAAAGATTATGGGATTTTTGTGGGGCGCCGAATTTTTCTTGTTTGATTTTGATTTCCATATTATATATTTTAACGGTTATGGCCGGCATATTTTCCACCCCGTTGCGCTTTGAGCCCATCTTCAAGGAGAAGATATGGGGGGGCGGCGCTTTGCGTGAAAAACTGAACAAGAGCGCTCCGGCCGGGCGGCCTATAGGGGAGTCTTGGGAAATCAGCGGTTGGGGCGACAGCCAAACGGTGGTCTCGAACGGAGAGTATATGGGTCTAACGCTCGGCGAGCTCTTCGCGCTTAGCCCAAGCGACCTTATAGGGACCAACGCCAAAAACAAGAACAGCTTTCCGCTACTCTTCAAGTTCATAGACGCCCGCGAAAACCTCTCGATACAAGTGCACCCGAACAGCGAGCAGGCGCGCGCGCGGGGGTGGGGCGAACGCGGTAAAACCGAGGCGTGGTACGTGGTGGACGCCGCCCCAAACGCGAAGATTGCCATAGGATTCAACTGCGGCGGCGTAACGCGCGACGGAGCTGCGGCGGCCGCCGGCGCCGACCGCTTCGAATCGCTCCTAAACTTCGTCCCGGCGCAACGCGGCGACACCTTCTTCGTTCCGGCCGGAACCGTGCACGCCATTTTAGGCGGCGTTTTAATCTACGAAGTGCAAGAGGAGTCCAACACGACGCTGCGCCTCTACGACTGGAACCGCAGATGCCCAACCGGCAACCTAAGGGAACTGCACATAGCCGACGCGCTGGACATCATAAACTTCAACGAAAACAGGGAACTTAAGCCTAAACCCATTGCGGTCCGCAAAAACGACACGTTCGCGCACGAAACACTGTGCGACAACACAAAGTTCCTGCTAAACCGCTACACATTCTCAAAATCCGGCGAGGCGGCTATGGAAACCATAAACGGCTTCAGGGTAATATCAATAACGGCGGGCCTTATGGAAGTACACGCGAACGACCATAGGGTACAACTTGGCCTCGGTCAAACGGTATTGATACCGTCGGCGTTGGAAAACGTAAGGATAGTGGGCGCCGCGGGATCGGAAGCGCTGGTTACGGCAAGGTAGCGCGGCGGGAAGCGGCGAAGCCACCGTGTTTATCGCGCCGAAGGCAATCCGGTCATATCGGACAAAACATATTTACACGGATTTTAGGACAGTCTCGATTTGTTTTACAATATCGCGGCCGCTCTACGGGCGGCGTGACAGTTTATACATACGGCTACGGGCAGAGAGGCTATGTGGCAAGGCATATACTCCACGGCCACCCACAGCGCCGTGTGCATTCCTCCCAAACCCTGCGGGCCTACGCCGCCGGCGTTTATCTCCTTTATCAGATAGCGCTCAATTTGAGCGTACCTGCCGTCGCCGTTGTGCTCTCCTATGGGACGCAACAACGCCTTCTTGGCCAACGCGCACACGGCGTCCGCCGTCCCACCCACGCCTACACCCACTATCACCGGCGGACACGGATTCCCGCCGGCGCGTATCACCGTGTCGCAAACGAACTTAGCTACGCCGGCGGATCCGTCCGACGGCTTAAGCATCGCGAGCGCGCTCATGTTCTCGCAACCGCCGCCCTTGGGCAAAAGCGTGATTTCAAGCCCGTCGCCCGCCGCGAGGTCTACGTGCACCACGGCCGGGGCGTTGCCGCCCGTGTTAATCCTGTCAAAGATCGGGTCGCTCACTATAGAGGGACGCAAATACCCCTCCGTGTACCCCAAACGCACCCCCTCGTTTATCGCGTCAACGAGCCCGCCGCCGTCTACGCGCACGCCGTCGCCGAGCGTTACAAAAAACACGGCGGTGCCGGTGTCTTGGCAAATAGGAATACGCCGGTTCGACGCGATGCCGGCGTTCTCGATTATGTCGTCGAGAATGCCGCGCGCCCTGGGGAACGGCTCCGCCTCGCGCGCCTCTTTTATGCGCGCCAATACGTCGTCGGGGAGAACGCAGGCCGCTTTAACGCATAATGAACCGACGGCGGTTACTATATCGGAGTATTTGATTGTCCTCAATTGCCATGCCTCAAAAAATTAAAGTCAAACTGCCTATTCAACGTCAGCGCAACTGTTCTCCCAATTTTTCCAAACGGGATCTATATTCAACAAGATTGACCGACTTGTCCCTCGCTACGCCGGAGTCAACGGCGGCTTTGGCGACGGCGAAGCTCTCTTCCACCAACACTCTTGGGTCGTTGGGTTTGGGAATTATGTATTCCGGGCCTATAGACAACGACTTTAGCCCATACGCCTCCAACACCCGCTTAGGAACGTCGTTCCTATGCGCCAATTCGGCCAACGCCATTGTGGCGGCTACCTTCATCTCCTCGTTTATTGCCGACGCTTTGACGTCCAGCGCGCCCCTGAAAATGAACGGGAATCCCAACACGTTATTAACCTGATTCGGGAAGTCGCTGCGGCCGGTCGCCATTATCAGGTCGCTTCTCGCCGACTTCGCCGCGTCGTAGCCTATCTCCGGATCGGGGTTAGCCATCGCGAATACCATGGGGCGGGCGGCCATCGACTTTATCATTTCCGGCGACACCAAACCGGCGGCGCTCAAACCGGCGAAGACATCGGCGCCCTCCATAGCCTCGGCCAACGTGCGCTTAGGCGTATCAACGGCAAACGGCGCTTTGTACTTGTTCATTCCGTCAACGCGCCCCTTATAAATGACGCCCTTTGAATCGACCATCGTGATGTTTTCCATCTTTACGCCGAGACGCGCGTAAAGATACGCGCAAGAAACGGCCGCCGCTCCGGCACCGGAAAAGACCACCTTTACCTCGCTTAGGGACTTGTCCTGCAACTTTGCCGCGTTTAAAAGCGCCGCGCCGGAGATTATCGCCGTGCCGTGCTGATCGTCGTGAAAAACCGGAATACCCATCCGCTTCTTCAGCTCCTCCTCTATATAAAAGCACTCCGGCGCCTTGATGTCCTCCAAGTTGATTCCGCCGAATGTAGGCTCCATGGCCTCAACGACACGTATGAACTCGTCCGGATTCTTAACGTTCAACTCAATATCGAAGACGTCGATGTCGGCGAACCTCTTGAAAAGGACGCCCTTGCCCTCCATAACCGGCTTGCCGGCCAGCGGCCCGATGTCGCCCAACCCAAGCACGGCCGTACCGTCCGTTACCACCGCTACAAGGTTCCCGCGGGCGGTATAACGATACGCGGCGGAGGCATCCTTAACAATTTCACGACACGGCTCCGCAACACCGGGCGTGTAGGCCATAGAAAGGTCGGCCTGCGTACGACAAGGCTTTGTGGCGACGACCTCAATTTTGCCCGGACGCCCGCCAAAATGGTACGACAGAGATTCTTCACGCGTAGGCATAGAACATTTTCTTCCTTAATTGAAGAATAACCGCCTATTTTAATCCAACGTTTAATTTCGACGCATCTGGATTGGCTTACGCCGAGATAAACAAGTTGCTTCGCTACGCTCGCAATGA
>LIUJ01000133.1:0-4624 GCA_001462255.1 Fibrobacteria bacterium GUT77
TGAACGCCATCATCGGCATGGCCGAACTCGCCATGCGCGAAAAGGATCTGCCGCCGCGCGCCAAGGAACACGTGCTCACCATAAGAAAATCGGGCGCGAACCTGCTCTCCATCATAAACGACATCCTCGACTTCTCCAAAATCGACAGCGGGAAGCTCGAAATCGTCCCCGCCGACTACAGTTTTACGTCGCTCATAAAAGACGTTACGAGCATCATAGACATAAAGGTCTCCGACTCCCGAATTGAGTTCCGCGTAGACATAGACGACGGTATCCCGTCGGCCTTGGTGGGCGATGAGGCGAGAATACGCCAAATCATCCTCAACCTTCTCGGCAACGCCGTCAAATACACGTCGAAGGGTTTTGTCGCCCTAACGGTGAAAGGTCAACGAGCGGACGACGAGACCGTGAACGTTACGATAGAGGTCGCCGACAGCGGTCGAGGCATAAGACCTGAGGACATCGGCAAGCTATTCAAAGATTTCGTCCAAATAGACTTGGTCAAAAACAAGGGGATAGAGGGAACCGGCTTGGGCCTCGCCATCACGCACAGTCTTGTCAAGGCAATGGGCGGTACGGTCGGCGTTATGTCGGAGTACGGTAAGGGTAGCGTGTTCACGGTTACGCTACCGCAGACGATAAGCAAATTGGAGGGTTTCGTCGGCGAGACGTCCGCCGCGGCTTTGTTCAAAGCGCCTACGGCTAAGGCGCTGGTCGTGGACGACGTTCCCACAAACCTCGCCGTGGCCCAGGGGTTGCTGTCCATCTACGATATTGCGGCTGACACCTGCTTGAGCGGCGCGGAGGCGGTTGAGGCGGCGGCCATGCGCAACTACGACATCGTATTTATGGATCACATGATGCCCGGTATGGACGGAATAGAGGCTACGGCGCACATACGCGAACTCGGCAGTCGTTGCGCCGATCTCCCGATAATCGCCCTAACGGCCAACGCCGTGGCCGGCATGAAGGAGATGTTCGAGAGCCACGGTTTCAACGGTTACATATCCAAACCCATAGAAATATCAAAGCTTAGCGCCGTTCTCGAAAGGTGGATACCCAAAGAAAAGCAGCTTGCGCAAACCCAAGAGGAGACTGCGGTTCCAAACGATTCGACCGCCGCCGAGACGGGAACGGTTGCGGCGAAAGCCGCCGACGCGGAGATGAAAATAGACGGCTTAGATACCGCCAAGGGATTGGAAATGATGCACGGCAACGCTAAGATTTACCGGCGGATAATAGGCGTTTTCCACAGTGGCGGGCAAGACAAAATCGACGAGATCAACAACGCGTTGAACGCTTCCGACCTGCGCTTGTACACTACCCACGTTCACGGTCTCAAAAGCGCCTTGGCAAGCATAGGCGCGACGGAACTCTCGGCGGCGGCTTTGGCGCTGGAGATGGCCGGCAGAAACGGGAATCGCGGGTATATAGACGAGCATACGCCGGAATTCATAAACGGGCTGAAGTCGCTACTCGCGAATATCGGCAAATTTTTGGGAGCGGGGGAAACGGTGCCATGATTGCTACGGAAAGAAGAAAAACGGTATTTTTGGTCGACGACGACCTGACCAACCTCACCGTCGGCATATCCGCCCTTGAGGAGTGCTACGATGTTCTCACGTTAAGTTCCGGCGAGTTGCTTATCAAGATGCTTGAAAAGAGCGTGCCCGATCTGATACTGCTCGACGTTGAAATGCCGGGTATGAACGGGTATGAGACCATTAGGCACATAAAGCGCAATCCGGCCACGGCGGCCATTCCGGTGATTTTTCTCACTGCCAAAAGCGACGGGGGCAGCGAGCTTGAGGGATTGTCGCTCGGAGCGGTCGATTACATTGTAAAACCGTTTTCCGCGGCGCTTTTGCTCAAGCGCATAGAGATACACCTGCTCCTTGAGGCGCAGACGCGGGAGCTTATGGCGCAGAAGGCGGAGCTCGTCCGCTTCAACAACAATTTGCAGGATATGGTCAACGCCAAAATCAAGACCGTAGTGGAATTGCAGGACACGCTCCTTATGGCCATGGCGGAGCTCGTCGAGTGCCGAGACGACGTTACGGGTCGGCACATAGAGAGGGCGCGCAACTACTTAGCCGTGCTGATTGACGCCATGCAAAGGCAGGGACTGTTTGCGGCGGAGGTGTCCGCTTGGAACGTAAAACTTGTTTTGCAGTCGGCGCAGTTGCACGACGTGGGAAAGATTGCCGTAAAGGACGGGATTTTGAACAAGTTGGGCAAACTCTCCGGCGAGGAGTTTTTGGAGATAAAGAAACACGCGGCGTTCGGCGGGGCGCTCATAGAGAAAATCATAAAAAACACCAATGAGCGGGCGTTTTTGGAGTACGCGAAAATTTTTGCCCTCACCCACCACGAAAGGTGGGACGGGAGCGGCTACCCTAACGGGCTTAAAGGCGAGGAGATACCCCTGCTTGGGCGGCTGATGGCCGTAGCCGACGTATACGACGCGCTACGCTCCGCCAGACCGTACAAAGACGCCTATTCCCATGAGGAGGCCGTTAAGGTCATACTTGAAGGACGCGGAACGCACTTCGATCCGCGCCTCGTCGATTTGTTCATCGGCGTTTCCGACGAGTTCGCGAAAATAGCGGACACGCTCTCGGAGCCCACATGCGAGTTGGGAAGCGTGGCCGCGCTATGAGAAACGGGAACAAAGTAAAGTACGTAACAAAAACAGATAAAAAAACGCTTGACCCGATAGCGGACGGCAAGCAAAGCGCCGGCACAACCATACACGAGTTTATAGCGTTCTCCATCATACTCTTCCTTATAATCCTCGTGGTCGGCGGCACGGTTTTCGTCTTCTCCATGCGGCAGATCATAAGAACCAATAAGGGCAACGAACTGTTGCGCCTGCTTGAGAACGAGCGCATAAAATTGGAAACTTTCGTCAATAACGAGATTACCATTGCCATGAAGATGGCCGAGTCGCCGCTTATAAAGCGTTACTTCGAGAATCCCTACGACCCGGAGCTTGAGTCTATGGCCGTAGAGGAAATAGCGGCCTATCGCAGTTCCACGCTCTCTACCTCGATATTTTGGATAAACGATAAGGACAAAATGTTCAATATGGAAGGCAACGCCTACTACGCCGTAGACCCAGACGCGCCGGAGAACTATTGGTACAACAAGACTCTGTATAAAACAAAGACGCACAATTTCAATATCAATTACAACCCCGCGCTCAAAGTGACGAATCTGTGGATCAACGCGCCGGTATTAAACAAAGAACGGACGGCACCGCTGGGCATGGTGGGCGTAGGCATAGACATCACCGCCTTTGTCAAGAGACTGTACGAGCAGTACAAGGGCAAGGCGGAGCTCTACTACTTCAACGCGGACGGGGAGATTACAAGCGCGCACAACGTTGAAACGGTAATCAAGAAGGAGCACATAGAAAAATTTTTGGGCGTTGCCGGCGTAGGCATCCAAACCCGCGCCCTGCGGCTCAAAGACGGCGAAATCATAACCTATGATTCCCCTTCCGGCAAAATCGCGCTATGCCCCATCCCCGCGCTCGGTTGGTACGCCGTCGCGATAATGCCCGATACCGTAAGCGATTATAAAAGCCCGGTAGCCATGGTATTTGTGGTAATGCTCGTTCTGATCGCGCTTATAATCTTCATCTTTAACATATTCATAGCCGGTTTTCTTAAATCCCTGCGTCGCACAATGGATTCCTTGGAAACCTCCGCGAGGTATAAAAGCGAGTTCTTGGCAATGATGAGCCACGAGATACGTACCCCCATGAACGCCATTTTGGGCATGGCGGAACTCGCCATACGCGAAAAGGAACTGCCGCGCGCCCAAGAACACGTGCTTACGATACGAAAGTCCGGCATGAATCTGCTCTCCATCATCAACGACATACTCGACTTCTCTAAAATTGAGAGCGGAAAAATGGATATAGTTCCCGTAGACTATCACTTCATGTCGCTCATCAAAGACGTTACGAGCATCATAAGCATAAAAGCCGCGGAATCGCAACTCGAATTTCGCGTTAGCGTAGACGACGACATCCCGCAGGCACTCGTGGGCGACGAGGTGAGAATCCGCCAAATCATCCTCAACATCCTTAGCAACGCCGTTAAGTATACGTCAAAAGGCTTTGTCGCGTTGACAGTTAAGGGACAGCGGATAGACGACGAAACGGTGAATGTCACGATAGAGGTAGCCGACAGCGGCAGGGGGATAAAACAGGAGGACATAGGTAAACTGTTCAAAGACTTCGTGCAGATAGACTTGGTCAAGAACAAGGGGATAGAGGGAACCGGCTTGGGGCTCGCCATTACGCGCAGCTTAGCGAAGGCCATGGGCGGCACGATAAGCGTGCGGTCCAAGTACGGCAAGGGCAGCGTTTTTACGGTTGTGTTGCCGCAGAAGATAAGCAAACAGGAGGATTTTACCGACGAGGCGACGACGGCCGTATTCACGGCGCCCACGGCAAAGGCCTTGGTTGTGGACGACGTGCAAACGAACTTGGTTGTGGCGCAAGGGTTGCTCTCATTCTACGGCATGGAGGTGCACGTTTGTTTGAGCGGCGCGGAGGCCATAGAAGCCGTTAAAACGCAAAATTACGACCTCGTTTTCATGGATCACATGATGC
>LIUJ01000133.1:4761-8168 GCA_001462255.1 Fibrobacteria bacterium GUT77
ACATGATGCCGGAAATGGACGGCATAGAGGCCGCGATGCGCATACGCAACCTCGGCGGCCGCCGCTACACGAAGCTTCCCATCATCGCCCTAACGGCCAACGCGGTTTCCGGCATGAAGCAGATGTTCAAACGCAACGGCTTCAACGACTACCTCTCAAAACCGATAGACACGGCGAAGCTGAACGCCGTTCTCGAAAGATGGATACCTAAGGAGAAACAGGTTAGAGTTTCGGAAGGAGACGCGACCGCCGCGAGGTCGGCCGCCGTCGTTGACGACAAGGCTTTGGCGGATATCGCGATAGACGGCGTGGATACGGCTAAGGGGATCTCCGTCGTGCGCGGCAACATAGAGAACTATTTACGCGTGCTAAGCGTGTTCTACAGGGATGGGCATGACAAGATCGCCGAAATAAACAAAGCCCTAAGCGTGTCGGATACGCGCCTGTACACCACCTACGTCCACGCGCTTAAAAGCGCTTCCGCCAACATAGGCGCGACGCGGTTGGCGGAGGTCGCGCTTGCCCTCGAAACGGCGGGCAAAGAGGGCAATCGCGCCTACATAGACGAGTACACGCCGAGGCTCATTTACGAACTCAATCGATTGCTTTTCAACGTAGGGAATTTTTTAAAAGCGAACGCCGATAAGTCGTCGGGTGGAGCCGTTGACGCCGACGCGCTTAAGCGTACGCTCAATAAGCTCAGAGAGGCCGTTTCCACGGTGGCGATAGGGGATATGCGGGCGGCGATTAAGGAGTTGCAACCGTACGCGTCGTCGAACAATCCGGCCGCGGCGCAAGTTGACGGCATACTGCAGTGTGTACTCGGAGGGAGGTACGACGAGGCTGTGGGGATGATTGAGGCAGTATTGGGGATTATCGGCTGATTACTTTATGACTTGAACCAATTTCGCGTTGAGCGACCCGATCTTGGCCTTCGATTTGAGCAATACCGGATAACGATTTTCGTCGTCCGTAACCCATATTTCCATTTTGTCTTTTTTGGTGAACACGCGCCCTTCCCCAACCAAAGACGGTTCGACCTTTACGCAGTTGTAACTTTTTCCGCCTACATTGACGGTTTCGCGCTTTTCGTGTACCGTGAACTTCATCGGATACGTTTTGGGCCTTGAGAACATAAACGCCTCAAACGCGTCGCCGGGGTTGAGCGGCATTGAGCGGGCAAAGTACATTACGGATATGTAGTCGTGCGTGAACTTCGGGGTGTCGAATACTTGCAGATTGCTTTTTTTGAGGAATAGTTTGTCGGCTATGTTGTCGTAGACTATATAGTTGTCGGCTTTGTACTTTTTGCCCTCACGCACGTGTTGCTCAAAGAAGATGGGGTAGAGGCCGTCGGCGTCGATCCATGATATTTCGTAGTTGCGCACCTTGTATATCGCGCTTACGGCGTTGCCGGTCATGGCCTTGGCGCCAACGCGGAGGAGACCGCGGCTGCGTATATGCGTGGCGGAGAGTATAAGGTAGCCGGCCTTGAAAACCGTCCAACCGACCTCAAAGACGAGAGTCTCGCCGTTTATGAAGTTTCCGGGTTCAACGGCGCGCAGTCCGCGTTGTCGCGCCGGGGCGTCGGCGTGCGCTTTTTTTGCGGAGTCGATAAAAGCCTGAGAGAAAGGGAGGGCCTCAAGCTCCTTTGAGGCTTCCTGCCACTTGAAGTCCTCGTCGTCGTTGGTTGCGGCCCAAACGGTTGAAATCATTGAGGCGGCTATTAACAATATGGACGCGGTTGTAGGCAAGAAAGGGTATTTTTGTGCGTTCATGGCACCGCGCTCCGAAAAACGATTTTCGCGTACTTGCGTATTGACGGGGGAAGCCGGTGAATTAAACGACCTCTTCCGCCTCCGTAAACTGCTTTTGCGTCTGCTTAATGTTGGGCAATACCTCAAAGAAGATATCTACGAGTTCGGGATCGAACTTGGTTCCCGACAATCTTCTCATTTCGTTGAGAGTTTCGGTTTCGCCCCACGGCTCTTTGTACACCCGCCTTGAGGATAGCGCGTCGTAAACGTCGGCGATTGCCACTATTCTTCCGGCGAGCGGGATCTCCTCCCCTTTTTTGCCGAGGGGCCTGCCGTTTTCGTCGACCTTTATGGGTTGATTTGTAAAGGGATCGATCCACCCCGGATAGCCGGAGCCGTCCCAATTCTCATGGTGCGTGAAAGCTATTTCGCCCACCAAGATATCGGTGGGGGAGTGCGGGTCGTCGAACAGGGCCGCGCCGTAGAGCGTGTGCCCCTGCATTATCGAAAACTCTTCCGGGGTTAGGCGCGCCGGTTTTTTGAGTATGTTGTCGGAAATGGCCACCTTGCCCACGTCGTGTAACATGGCGCCTATGCGCAGTATGTCGCGAAAACGCTCCCTCTCGGTGGCCGGTATCTGACGCTTTGACGCCCAGCGGTCGTATATGTCGAGCGCGTAACCGGCGACGCGGTTTACGTGAGCGCCGGTCTCCCTCGGATCGCGCAACTCGGACATTTTCATCATGCGCATAATCATCGCCCGATTTTCAATGGCGCGTTGCAACGCTATCGTGGCGTTTGTGGCAAAATGCATGATTAAAAACTCGTCCTCCGCGGAGAACGGAACAACGCACCGCTCGTCGTCCATCGCGTTGAGCACCTGTATTACGCCTAAAAGCAACCCCTCGGCCGATATAAGCGGAAACGTGAGCGAGGACGTGGTCCTGTAGCCGGTCCGCTCGTCTATGGCGGAGTTGAAAGAGTACGAGGCCTCCTTAGGTATGCGGTACATATCGGGAACGTTCACGATGTCCTTAGTAAGCGCACAGTAACCGGCGAGCGAATTTTCGTTTATGGGTATGGCGGTGGGTTTGGCGAAGATGGAGTAGTTGACCTTTTGTCCGTGCGGAACCTTCTTCAGCAACGTATCGTTTTGCGTGTATTTCATTAGGAGTTCGTCCGCCGACTTTTCCCCGTCGTGAGACTTTTGCTTGACGTAAATGGTGCCGGCGTCGGCCCTCACAACACGACGCGCCTCGCGGAGGATACGCTCCAAAAGAAGGTCGAGATCCTGAATTTTGTTGAATTCGGTGTTCAGACCTATAATTGACTTGTAATCGGTCGTCTTGTCCGCCATTTATCCTCCGGCCGGGGGGATGACCCCGATATTGTACCGTACGGCAATTACGCGTAGTATCGCGCGATGTATAACATTAGACTAATATAATTGATTCCAAGCGATAAATGTTGATATTTTTTTTCAAAAATAATATCCGGCGACCGGTAAAGCCGAACCCATAATAAGCGCGGTAGTGAAAAAAAAATTGACTTTCCGGTGTCCCATAAAGCATATTATTGAAGAACCAATTAAATATTGCATATTTGAAACATACCGGATTGCTTCGCTTCGCTCGCAACTTGTTTATCTCG
>LIUJ01000134.1 GCA_001462255.1 Fibrobacteria bacterium GUT77
ATGTGGGCGTAGGAGGCCTCCGGGTCGAACATATCTTTCGACAGCGTCGGGATGTAGGTGAAATTCTTGTCTTCGGACGTGGCTACGACCTTAACCGTGCCGTACTTCTTCGCCTCGCTTATGGCCTTCTTGGACCACGTGCCCGTGTTGACGTAGTCGGCCTTCTTGGCGGGGTTCCTCGCTATGAGGTTGAGCGGAACCATGGCGAACTGCGTAGAGGCGCCGCCCTGCAGAAAGAGTACCTTGTAGTTGGCCGGAATCTCCATAAGCTCGCGTAGCAGGGACTCGGCGTCCTTCGCTATGGCGTCGAACGCGGCGGAGCGGTGGCTCATCTCCATCACCGACGTTCCCGTGTTACCGTAGTCAAGCATCTCCGCCGCCGCTGTCTTGAGGGCCTCCTCAGGCAGCATGGACGGTCCGGCCGAAAAATTGAAAACTCGAGCCATAAACCCCACCCCTTCACTGTGAATAGTTGATAAAAATATATGCGTTAGCGCCTATTAGTGTACCTCTAAAAATAGGTTTGTTAAATACTCGTCATTGCGGGGTTGCCTTACGGCTCGATAAACACGGTGACCCGCAATCTGTTATTATTCAAGAAGATGGCGGATCAAGTCCGCCATGACGGATCTGCTAATCGTTTTTTTAGAGATGTCCTGAATATATATTATGGTATGGCGTTGGCGCAAATTTTTTTATTTTTAGGCGTTTTGTTTCGGGAGAGATTATATTACGATACGCGGAGGCACATAACAATGCGATTTCGTCCATGTATAGACATACACGGCGGTAAGGTCAAGCAGATTGTGGGGGGGACGCTGTCGGACGACCGCGCCGACGGGTCTTTGGTGACCAACTTTGAGACCGACCTGTCTCCCGCCCACTTCGCGTCCCTATACAAAAAAGAGAATTTGCCCGGCGGGCACGTTATAATGCTGGGGCCGGGCAACGAAAACGCCGCGGTAAACGCCCTTTCCGCGTGGGTAGGCGGCATGCACGTCGGCGGCGGGATTAACCCTCAAAACGCGGCGCGTTTCTTAGATGCCGGCGCGTCGCACGTCGTCGTCACCTCGTACGTCTTTCGCGACGGGGCGATACGGTGGGAGAGGTTGGACGAGTTACTGACCGTAGTCCCTAAAGAACGTTTGGTCTTAGACCTGAGCTGCCGGATATCAAACGGAGATTACGTCGTCGTTACCGACAGATGGCAAAAATTGACAAAAGAAAAATTGTCTCAACAATTATTAAATCGTCTATCGGCATATTGCGATGAGTTCTTAATCCACGCCGCCGACGTTGAGGGTTTAAAGCAGGGCGTCGACCAAACGTTGATGCGGCTATTGGCCGACATCGCCCCCATACCCACGGTCTACGCCGGAGGCGTAAGGAATTTAGACGACATGGATACGATAGACCGTTTGGGCAACGGCCGAATAGACGCGACAATCGGAAGCAGCCTAAGCATTTTCGGCGGGCCGCTGCCGTTCAAAGACGTCGTCGCTTGGCATAAAGAGAGAAACGATAGTTAGGAATATGGAATTTATCGGATTATTATGAATTAAAAGGATCGGTTGATTGATATGACGCGTTATTCCGCGATATCTTTGTTGATATCGGTATCGTTAACATTAATGCCGTTCTCATGCAATAATAACGACGGCCGCGTCGCCGGCAAGCGGCTTTTTTTTCGCATGGATACAATGGTAGAGGTTACGGTTTCCGTTTCGCGTCGTTACGATCCGGCCCCCCTTTGGCGTTCAATAGACTCACTTCTTACACAATGCGAAAAGCGTTTTTCGGCGTTAGGGGACTCGTCGGAAATAAACGCCGTCAATACGCGGACGTCAAACACGTTGCCGGTATCCGCGCAATTAACGGAAATGTTGCGGATTGGAATCGCTTACGGCGACACGTTGGACGGCGCGTTCGACATCACGGTATTGCCGCTGAAAATACTTTGGGGTTTTTGCGAAAACGATAGCGCCCCAATCCCCGCGTCGTCGGAAATATCCGCTACTCTTCAATCGGTTAATTACAAAAAGATACGCGTTAACGATGACGGCGTTTTTATTGACGACCCGTATACCCGAGTGGACGTCGGCGGGATCGCGAAGGGGTTCGTTATCAAATGGCTCGCGGAACTGATGATGGCTCGCGGCATAAATGATTTTCTAATCTCCGCCGGCGGCGACATTGTAGCCGCCGGCCGCAGACCCGACGGCGCCCCGTGGCGCGTAGGCGTCCGCCACCCGCGCCGCCCGGATGAATTGATCGCGGCTATCCCCGTAGAGTCCGGCGCGGTCTTCACCAGCGGAGACTACGAGCGCGCGCGAATAACCGACGACGGCCGCCGCTACCACCACATCTTCGACCCGTCAAGCGGCTACCCGTGCGGAGGCAATCAAAGCCTGACGATACGGGCCGCCGACCCTATAAGGGCGGACATACTGTCTACGGGGCTATTCTGCCGGAATGCGGAAGGCATCCTATCCTTCGTAAACGAGCGGGCGGACTTAGAGTGTTTGGGCGTCGATTCGACGGGAACGATTTTCTCGTCTTCGGGGTGGTAGGATTTTTTGATTTTAATATTTTGAAATATCATTTCCCTATTATTATATTACACTATAGGTATAACCAGTCCATATCTACGGAACCATAAACAAAAATCCTAACAGAAAGGGGCACATATTTATGCGCCTGAAATCTTTTGCGGCAATCTGCGCTATGCTAACCCTCGTCGTCGGCGCCTACAACTGCGGCGGAGGGGGCGGCGGCAGTCTCAAAGAGGTCGTCGAGGAAACCTACGGCAACGGAGCCAAGAAGAAGGTCAGCTACTACGGTAGCGGCAAAAGCCTTGCCCGCACCACATACTTCTTTGACGACGGCAAGACGCAGTCCGACCAGTTCTTCAAGAACGGCCAACCCGACAGCACGAAGATCATCTACAACAAGGACGGTAGCACCCTCAAGCTCTACACATACGCGGACGGCAAACAGCACGGGCCGGAGAAGGAGTGGCATCCCAACGGCAACATCAAAAGCGAGGCATTGTACGCCGACGGCGTGCCGGTAGGGGCGGTCAAATCCTACTTTGAGGACGGCAAGGTAGCCTCAGAGGTCAACTACAAGGACGGCAAGAAGGACGGCGAGGAAATTGTATACTACGAAAACGGAAAAAAGAAGCGAGTTAGGACTTATGCCGTGGGCGACCAAGAGGGGCCGGAAATCGAGTATTACGAGAGCGGCGCGATAAAGAAAGAGCAAATGTACTCCAAAAACGCCCTCAACGGCCCGTTCAAGACCTACCACAAAGACCCGAAAGGCGTTCAGGGAAAGGTCGAGGAAAGCGGTGCCTACATCAACGGCAAGTATGAGGGCGAAAGGTTACAATTCGACCAAAACGGAAAAAAGACGTCGAAAGCGATATACAAAAACGGAGTCATGGAATTCGGTGAGAGGTATTGATATTTTATGTGTAGGGGCTGAACTTGTTTATCTCGGCGAAAGCCAACATTTCCTGATTTAGTAGGGGCTGAAAATTTTCAGCCCCTACAATATTAACCGTTATTCCCCAATAATTTTAACCAGCACCCGCTTCGCCCGCCGACCGTCGAACTCACCGTAGAATATCTGCTCCCAGGGGCCGAAGTCGAGCTTTCCGCCCGTTACGGCAATCACGACCTCGCGGCCCATGATTTGACGCTTTAGGTGGGCGTCGCCGTTGTCCTCCATGCCGTTGTGCCGGTAGCGGTCAACCGGTTCGTGTGGGGCAAGCCCCTCCAGCCAATCGTCTATGTCGTTTAACAACCCGCGCTCGTCGTCGTTGATGTAGACGCTGGCGGTGATATGCATAGCGTTCACAAGGCACATACCCTCGCGGATACCGCTCTCGCGCAACGCCTCCTCCACCTGCGGCGTGATGTTTATGTAATCGCGCCGGTGAGAGGTGTTGAACGTCAACTCTCTACGGTACGATTTCATATAGATATATCTTTCGTTCTGGCCGAAAGCGCCTGCGCCTGCTTCTCATACCCGGCCTTGCCCAAAAGCGCGAACATGTTCTTCTTGTAGGCCTCCACACCCGGCTGGTCGAACGGGTTGACGCGCAGTATGTAGCCGGAGAGCGCCACGGCCTTCTCGAAGAAGAAGAAGAGCTGCCCGAGCGTAGTCTCGGAGCGGTCGGCGAGCATAAGCACCGCCGCCGGAACGCCGCCGTCCAAGTGGGCGAGCACCGTCCCCTGAAACGCCTTCTCGTTTATGTCCTCAAAACTCCTGCCGGCGAGATAATTCAAATCGTCGCTGTCGTCGGAGAATTTGGGCACGGTCATCGTCTTAGACGTCTTCTTGAGTATCATAAACGTCTCGAACACGTTGCGCAACCCGTCCTGCATCCACTGACCCAGCGAGTGCAAGTCGGTCGTATAGTCGAGCCCAGCCGGCATTATGCCCGTCCCGTTCTTGCCCTCGCTCTCGCCGGAGAGCTGCTTCCACCACTCGTTTACGAAGTGCAACTGCGGCTGAAAAGTCGCCATTACCTCCGTCGTGTATCCCTTTCTAAAGAGGATATTGCGGATGGCGGCGTAGCGTCCCGCCAAATTTTTATTGACGTCTTCACCGTTGCAGAAGGCCGCCGCCCCCGCCGCGCCCTCAAGCAATTTGGCGACGTCGAGTCCCGCCACGGCCAGCGGAAACAACCCCACCGGTGTGAGTACGGAGAAGCGTCCGCCCACGTCGTCGGGAATTTCGAAAGCCGCGTATCCCTCTTCCTTGGCTAACTTGCGTAGCGCCCCTTTAGCCCGGTCGGTGGTCGCCACTATTCGCTCCGCCGCGCCCTTGCGCCCGTAGCGCTTCTCCATCCACTCGCGGACTATGCGGAAGGCTATGGCCGGTTCCGTGGTCGTGCCGCTCTTGGAAATCACGTTTACCGCCACCTCGTGATCTTTGACGAGTTCGAGCATATCGGTGAGGTAGTCGCTGTTTATGTTGTGGCCGGCAAAAAGCACGCGAGGTTTGCGCAACTCCTCGAACGACGGCGAGCAAAACTCTATGGCCGCCTTAGTGCCAAGGTAAGAGCCGCCTATTCCGATTGATATGAGAACGCCGTCCTTGATTTTGTCGCGGACTTCCCCAGCCTTGTCGGTTATGGACTTAACGAGGTCGCGGGAGGTCTTTGTCGGCAGGTCGAGCCAGCCTAAAAAGTCGTTGCCGAGGCCGGTCTTGGAGATAAGTTGCTTCTCCGCCTGGGCGACGGCCGGGTTGTAGCTTTCCAGCTCGGACGGAGCGAGAAATGCCGACAAAAAGCTGTCGTTGTAGTTGATGTTTTGGGTGCTCATCTGACTGCTCCTTTTGGTTTTATGGGTTATAAAAATACTAAAATTCGGACGTAAAACGGCGCAACCGGCGCTATTGACCAAAAAAACCGCTCACAATAATATACTATTTTTGACGTGGTTGGCGCGTTTTTTTAATTAACCGCGTACTTATCGGTTTGCCGCCGGCTTAGGCGTTGACGTAACGTTGCTGATGTACTTTTTAATGAGCTCCGCGGCGATGTAGCTTGAGTGTACCGTCCAGTAGTCGCCGTGCGTAGTTACCACGCCCACGGCTATACGCTGACTTTTGTTGTTCGGATTCCTGGCGAATCCCACGAACCAGTCTACGCGTCCCAACCCCACTTGGTTTACCGATCCCGTTTTCCCTCCGAACTCGAAAGCGTTGTACCGGGGCGACTCGCGCAGCCGGCGGAAGGTGTTGCGGGCGGTGCCGTAGTGCGTTACTTTTGTCATAAGCCCCCTAAGCTCCGCCGCCGTGCGTTCCTTTACCGCGCGGCGCCACACGTTTGTTTTTCTAACGTAAACGCAGGAGTCGCCGCGTAGCGAACGGACGGTGTCAACTACGGTGGGATCAAAAATCACCCCGTTTTCGCATATCGCCCCGGCTAAGAGCGCGCCCATTAGGGGAGTAATCGTGGTCTTGCGGTTGAAACCGGAGGCGAACTCCGCCACGGAAAAGCCGGTGTCCGGCGCGAACATTTCGCTAATGTCAACGTCGTACTCAAAGGGTATGGTCTCGTTGAACCCGAAGCGCCGCCCGTATTCCGCCACAATATCCTTGTTTATCTTGAATAGCGCTATACGCGCGAAGACCGGGTTTACGGAATAGGCGTAGGCGTCTTCTAAAGTAATTTCGCGCGAGACCTTGAGATCCTTTCGCAACTGCGCGGTGTATAGCGTGTGGTTGCGCCCAAAATGCTCCAGTACCGTTTTGCCGTGCATTCCGCCCCGTTCTATGGCGGCGGCGGCTACTATTGTTTTGAATACGGAGGCCGCCGGAAAGCGGTTCCTCAAATAGAGCTCTTTACCGTCCATCGCCTCGCCCTCGCCGGCATAAGACGCGAGCGCCAAAACGCGACCGGTAGACGGGTCAACGGCGGCCACCGCCGCGTAGCGCGGTTTGTATTGACGAAACATGCTCATGGCATACTTGTAGAGGGTCGTATCAACGCTGAGGGACACATAGAGCGTGTCGGTGCCGCCGTCTTTGTCTTTGCCCCTATTAAAAAACCCCTTTTCCGCGCCGCTTGCCGGAACGGCGATTTGTTGACGCGACGCGGTTACGCCTATATCGTATTCCTTAACCAACCGGCGCAGGTCAACGAACGCCGTTTTGTTGTCGGGAACGGCCTTTTTGACCGCTTTATTCGCGTTTACGCGCTTGGCTTTGTCGGCGGCTTTATTGGTATCAACGGCATTAATCGTATCAACGGCGGCGACCGCCTTCGTCTTTTTACCTCCGCCGCAAGGCCCGGCAAACTTGACAATCAATATTGTCAACACTACAGCGGCCAATACGACGCGAATCCTCCCCTTTTCGGGGATCTTGAAGCTCCGCGGGCCTAAAGCGCCCTTTGTCGCCCCACGTCTTTTCGGCGGACTTACGTAGTCGTTCAAGGCTTCAGAACCTCCACGCGGTGTGTAAGTTCATGTGGTTGTCGGAGACCAATTTACCGTCGTCTTCCAATTTCCAACCGTAGCGGTAGTCCAAAATCAGCGACAAACCGACAAACAACTCAACGCCGGCGCGGTAACCCCAGTATAGGCCGGGAGAGCGGTCAAACGAACCCGCCGTTTTACGCTCGCCGTTGGCGCCAAGCTCTAAATTTCCCTCTTTATCGTACTTATTGTAGGCGCCTATGTCGGCGTTCCGTATGTATGCCTCCGCAATGCTAAGCATGGGGACGTTATCCATGATTGCCTTCCCGAAACCCGCCGTCGCCTCAAAATACCGGTTCGTCGCGGAGCTGCCGTCCTCCCTGTACGTGCCGTCCATGTATTGGTACGTGCCGCCCAACGTCAGCACGTCGAGAACGTCCATACCTATGCGCCCGTAAATTCCGTTTAAAGAAACGCTCTTTAAGGATTCGTCCTTGCTTCTCATTAGGCCGCGCGAGTAGCGCTCTTCCAAATAATAGGTATCAAAGTGCCCCGGCATAAAGCTACCCCCGATTTTGCGGTACTCAACGTTGCCGGTGAGCTTCCACAACCGTATCCCCACCCCAGGCACGCCTATTCCCCACCCGGAGACGCCGTCGGCGCGGAAAGCCGACTGAGCGTAGATATCAACGTCCAAAAGATCGGTTCTAACGACTGGCAAACAAACGTCGAACCCGTACACGCCAAAAGAACGCTTGCCGTTGCGCAAACCTTCTACCCGCGAACTGTCCAAATAAAAAGGACGCGTACCGTCGCCCAAAGTATCTTTTGAGTAAACGGTATCGCCGACGTTCGTCCACTTCTTGGTCGGCGCGTACACGTTCGCGTCTACGGCGTACATTCCGCCCACGGACAACCCGTCCAACAAAAACATACCGCTCGTTTTGAGCGGACGCGCCGCTATACGCGCCGCGTAAACCCCGCCCTTGTCACCCATCTCCGAAAAATCGGAAATCAACGTCTGCGCGGTCAAACCTATCGGAAAAACGTCGTTCAAATAAAATTGCAATCCGAGCAACTTCTCGTCAGGATAGCGCAACATATTGGTAAACCGATCAACGATCATTCCGTAACCCAGCGTAACGTTAGACAACCCGCCGAACTTGACGAAGAGCGGCTCGTTCTCGCGCCCGTAACGCACGTAGCGTATCTTGCGCAGTACGGCCTCCGCCGTGTGGTTCTTAAAGTCCCACCCCTTGTCCGACAATTTGAACTTGTTGGTAACAAAAAGCTCCAAATCGAGGAAGACGCCGAACTTCCAAATGGGAATGTCCGCGCCCAAAGCAACGCGCCCCCAATTCTTGCCGTCTACGGTGGTTAAGCCGAAACCCAGCTCAAAATCCGGCTTAGCGAATATTGGGGTAGTGTCTACCTCTCCGCCGTTTTTCCTAACGTCGCCCCGTTGGCCGCCGTCGGAAGAAACGCCGGCGCCGAGCGTAACGCCGGCGTCTTGGGCGGTATCGGCGGATTCCGAATCGGAAGCCGATTCGTCGTCGGGCGCCTCAGGCCGCGCTATCGCCCCCTCGTCAATGACCGCGTCGTAGCCGTCGTCCTGCTCCCCCGCCGCTCCGAAAACGGCAAACACGCCCGCAAAAACGGCCGCGCCGACCACCCGACGGGTGCAACAAAAAGCGCCGCAGTTCATGGATACCCTCCTAAAAAGGTTTTTTGACGGGTTAACGCTAAAACGCCGCTACACATACAATACAATAATACAAATATATATTACCGAACGCAGCGCTTACAAAAATATTGCTACGAAGATTGCGGCATCTCGCGTATAAAGGTTTTGCGCCTTCCTCTAAACGACATTTCAAATTGAGAACCCACACGAAAAAATTTCCTACCCAAACACACAATATCCGCCTACCAACTCCCGTAAATCCCCTAAAACACCCCGAAAAAGGCCATTTCGACAGGCTT
>LIUJ01000135.1:0-3849 GCA_001462255.1 Fibrobacteria bacterium GUT77
TGGGGCGACGCCAACCGTGTCTCATGCCGAATCATCATCGTTGTCTCGGGGTTCAAACCTTGATAAATTCCTTGCCGACTTTGGGGCGACGCCGTCTCCCCAATCGCAACCGCTTGACCGCCCGACTATGGGTACAACCGCCGCGCCTACGGGCGTGGTTCTACAGGAGAGCCTCCCCACCGACCCGCAATCGTCGTCAACGGTGGGGCAGGTAAATCTTGACGGGTTTGGTAGACATCACCGGCTTTTGGATGATGATCTGCCTACCAAACCGTTTGCCGTTGGTTGGACAATCCCGTTCTTGTACGTATTGTTCTTTTCTGCGCTACCATTGATTAGTTGTAGTGTCCGCCGCCTACACGATACTAATCGTCGTGGCTGGTATTTGTGGTTACTTTTCATTCCAATATTTGGGTGGATTGTTTTGTTTGCCGCTTTGTTCGAAAAATCCGCAATAACCCCCACCCCCGGAGAGCGCTAAAGATAAAAATCGACATTGGCCGGATTACGTAGGGGTATTGGCAGACGCGGTATAAAAAAATTTGGTTTTTGGGGGCGGGGGATGTTATATTATAGGCTAAAGGAGAGGGGGCATTATGGGCAGTGTCTTAGACTATATTACAAAATCAGATTTGAATGATGGGTTCTATTCGGGCATTCGTTCCGCGTTCGACATATCGGGCGGTTATTGGCCTATTCCCGATCTAAGTACGGGCCCGGCGAGGGACGCCGCCGCCTTGGCAGGCGATTGGGGTAGGATCGGCGGTGACTTGCAAGCCGCCATGGACAGAGAGGCGCTGTATGGCCGCCAATAGACAGCCGCACAACACCCAACCGGTAGTATTACATCAAACGACGGGAATCGTGCACTCTGGGCCGCTCCCTCCTGCTCAAGAATTTGAGCGCTATGAAAAGACGTATCCCGGAGCGGCCGAAAGGATTTTACTTGCCGCCGAGAAAGAGGCCGCCCATCGGCACGCGCTTGAAAATAAGATGGTTGATGACAACAGCAAATCTGCACGATTGGGCCAATATCTTGCTTTTGCTATTGCAATTATGGCAATGACTACTGTTATACTGATTGGGGTGTTCAAGGGGCCTACGGTGTCCGCAATCGTTCCGGCGGTGGTCGCTTGCACTATGTTGGCCGCAGTCTTTTTACCCAATAGAGGCAAAGCCAAGAAGTAAGACCAAAAGAAAAAGGCCGGGGAGCCCCCGGCCTTGAAGTCAACCGCGCACGCCCCATTAGATTAGTCCTCGTCCGGCGCAAGCATTACCCGCGCCACACCCAACGATACGCCATTGTTCAGCGCGTACTCCCGCTCCGCCGGCGTATATTTACGCCCCCGACCTTTGGGTTTGGCCCCGCAACCGGTGGCGATCCGCTTGGCCGGCGATCCCAACAATACGACCTTGTCGCCCTCCGGGCGCTCCTTATTAATTTCCTCTACTAACATCGACAGTATACCCATACGTCCTCCTTGTTTAATATTGCTTGGCAGTCTCATCAGTATCGGGCCGCCGCCCCCGATATACGCCGGTTGCCCGGCGTTTCGACTTTTGTTACGCCGCTAACGTTGCCCGTAGCGCGTTGAGTTTGGCCGCCAACTTTGCGTTTTCCGCTTTTGCGGTGTTGCGCTCCGCCTGAAAGCGTTTAGCATTTTTTTTACCTCCGGTTTAGTGGTGGGGCCTTGCGGCCCCGGTTGGTTAGTTAAAATGTTCTTGCCGTAACGCTTCTTCGATATACGCGACCTTTGCCTTTAGCGCGTTCAGTTCTTCCCACAGCTCCCGGACATCGGGACAAGGTCCGGCTTTAATTGCTGGTTCCGTGTCTGTCGGTTCGTCGTCCGGCTCGTCGTCGGTGTCGACGGGCACCACGTCCCACCCTTTCGACTCCAAAAAGCCTACGAGGTCATTTGACGGGTCGGGCGTTGTCGGTGTCGGCGGCGGTTCGGTGGGTTCCGGCCCCGGGCCGTTGGTGTCGGGGCCGTTCATCGGCGGGATACCGAGCGCCGCTTTAACTTCGGACAGCGGGCGCGGTTCAAAGTACAGGTCCAATTCCGCACCACAGTCTGTTATTTCCTTTAGGGATATATACCCCAGTTCGGCGTTGTCCGTGTCTCCGTTTAGGCACGCAAAGCCGAACGCTTGAAACTGTTCTTTTTCGACGTCGCGTTCAATAATCCACCAGTCACAGCCGGCGGTGAAATAGTGAAGATAAACAATCGCCTTGTCTCCTTGGCCGTCGGTTTCGTAGGTACGCGGCATATTGTCAAATATCGTCTGTACACGTTTCACCGTTTCCGCAATACCGGCCCCCTCTTTTTCGTAATACCGCCCGCGTCCATCGCGGCGCATTAGGCGGCTAAGCACCGACCATTCCGCAAGCGACATTGGGACGGCCCCGAATTCGGGTTCCGACGTGTCAATGTCATTTGAGGCGGGTTCCGTGGTCGGTTCGTTGTTGACGCTTTCTGGCTCCGGCTCTATACCGTCCGGCTCCGTCCACAACTCCGCGTATTTTACCGCTTCGTTCATTGCTTCCTCGGCCCCGTCCGGCGGTACGTCGTCAGCGTCAAACGCGACTTTTAACACATCGGCGGCGGCTTCTACGGCATGTATTGTGCTTGTGTAAGCGTCCGCCCGTAGCGTATCCAATACCGCCGAATCCATCAGCGGATCGGGTACCCCAGCCGGAACCGGCCCTACGTCAATATATTCGGCGCCTTCCGTGGGCCAGCCGTCATCAGTCAACGTGTTTTTTATTCTTAGTGGCATTAACAGCCACAGATTATTACCGGCAATAATCGTAACGGCAGTAATTATCGCGCTTGATGTAATAGACACAATACCCGACGCCGGTGCGACCTTTGCCACGTGGTTCAGTATTTCGTTTAAATACTTGCCGTTAAATCCCATTGCGTCATACATCCTAAGCATGGACGCCGTCTTAACGTGCACGTTTTTATTAATATCCGAATTAACCGCCGCGGCTTCGTCTCCGCGCACCCGGATCATATTATAACTGCCGCCCGTAAACGGTAATACCGCCTTAGTAGCCGCGGCAAGGTGTTTAATCTGCTCCACCGTTACGTGTTTCTCGTATGGGTTATTATCCGGTATTACCCGCGGATAATCGGGGTATTGGTTACCAGTGTTTAAAAGTATCCTTAACATCCAATTCTCGCCGCTTAGCTCTAAGTACTGTTCGCTACCTTTTGTAATTGCGCCGCCGAAAGGCACGCCTAACGAACGCAATTTAGACAGTATATCCGCGGCTTTCGCCGGTATCAAATACTTATCATTCCCTGTTTCACCCGCGACGCCATGACGCAAAAACAACCGGTGGCCGTCGGTAGCCACCACGGCGTTATTTTCCGTGTCAACGCACACACAGCACAACGCGCCCCTGTTAGGGTCTTTTTCAGCATACGGCGCGGCTTCAATGATAGCGTCCAGTGTTTCGGCATCAATTTTACGCTCGCCGTGTGCGTCAAAATCCCACGTCACCGACTCTGGCACATTGCACGCCGCAAAAGACGTTTTTACGCTTTTTGTCTTTCTCAACAACGCCGCGCCAATGCGACCAGTTTTACCGTCTAATTCCGGTACGGATATTTTCAGCGACGCCAAATCCCCCACGCCGTATACTACGCCGCCGTGAACATCGGGCGGAACCTTACTTTTTGCCGTTACTTTCAGTAACAGTTCCGCCGCTTGCTTATCCGTCAGTAACTTTCCCATAATACGACCCCTTTCAAAAGGTTTATGATTTTGTTTGTTTATTGCCTGTCGTCATCAGCGCCCCGGCGGCACCCGGAACGGACACGGGGAGCGCTCCCCGTGTTT
>LIUJ01000135.1:3969-4501 GCA_001462255.1 Fibrobacteria bacterium GUT77
ACACGGGGAGCGCTCCCCGTGTTTCGACTTATTACACTAAAACCGGTTTCGCATCAAACACCCTCTCCACTTCGTCCATTGTCCACTTACGTTTCGACGTTCTCCTGTAATTCGTCGGCCGCTTGTACCATTTTTGTTTATCCGACGACCACCGGAATTTTAACTCCTTCAGCTTTTCGCGGTGTTTCTTGGTGTCCCCACCCACCCAAACGAAACAGCCGCAAACTTCAACGTCCACTCCGGCAAGCCCCGCCACCGCCCGCGCCTCAGCCATTGCGTCCCATTCTTCAGCGGCGTTGTCCGTTGTCACTATCGACGCCGGAACCTTTACCGGCACCACAACCGCCGGAGCTTTTACCGCCACCATCGCCGCGTCCTGTGCCGCTCTCACTTCCTTTAGCGACGCCGTAACCGTCGCGCCCGTGAAAAACTTGTCTAATGCTCCCATTTTACAGTCCCTTTCTTTTTTGGTTTTGGGTTTCAGGGCTCCGTTGTGCCCCTCACTTATAATATACAACAAAAACAAACAAAA
>LIUJ01000136.1 GCA_001462255.1 Fibrobacteria bacterium GUT77
TCAACGCTTATAAGCCGCGACAAACTGCCGGCGTCGACCTTCACCGGAAAGCCGAACCCGATCCACTTTACGGGTTCGGAGTCGACGAGGCGGCGGGAAGACGCCATGTTGACTTTCGCCTTGCTTCCCTCGCTATCGCCGTCGCTCCTGATATGGTAATAACCCTCGCTTTCCTCACCGCCCTCCGACCCCCCCTCGTCGTCCGACGACGAAGACCGACCGCGCGCGGAGTTGTCGCCCGCCGGGACATCGTCGTTGCCGATATAGCCGCAGAAGACCGTTTGCGGGTCGGGTAGTAGCGTAAACAGCTCCCGCGAACTCTTCCGCGAGACGATTTTGTAGCGTTTAAGCGGTTCCCAGGGCGCCGCTGGCCGAAATTCGAGCGTGCGCCCGTCTATCTTCACGTACTCCCCCGGATGCGCCGGCGTGATGGACAGAAGTTGCCCCGGCGCGTCGACTGGCCCGGCTTCCCCCGGCACCGCGTCCTTGTCGAAGAACACCGTAATCGGGTCGTACTCCCGAAGGAACGACGTCGGCAGTATCTTGGCCTCCGCGCCCGAAACCCCCGCCGCCTGACCCCGGTCGGCCGGTATGTACCCGTACGGCTTATCGGCCATAACAACCGCAATCCCCACCGCAGCCACCGCAAACAACGCGGCGCAAACGCTCCTAACGGACATTCTACGCATAATCTACCCCGCAAACGCACTTTTTGTGTTTGAATATTAAGATGTACGGTAATATCGCCCAATACCGGTTAACGCCTATCAATATAATAGATGGCGCGTCGAATTTCAAAATTCGCCCCACTTCATCTCACCTAAAACATCAAAATACTCACGTATCGCGGAGCGGTACTCTTCCGGGAAGTTGTCCTCAAACGCGCGCTTGCGCAGTAGGTGAAAACTGTCGGCCTTCGCCGCAACGCCCGAACCGGCGGCTTTGACCCCTTTATCGGAGAAGAGGGTTTGCGATACCGTGCCTTTGCGTTCCTCCTTGCCTTCGTCTTTCCTGTTTAACGATAACGTCGATTGCAACATTCTTGATAAAAACCTGTCCTGCATATCGACAATGTCAGCGGGCGGGTTTTCAAGGAGTTGCGCCAACCTGCGGGCTTCTTGTTCCAACTCGCGGACACGCCTCTCCATGCCCTCCCCGGATTCCTTGCCGTAGGTGTCGGCAAGGCGCTTGAGTTCGTCGGCGATGGCTTTTTGCGCCTCCCTCGCTTGCTTGTGCGTCTCGGTGTCAGCCTCGCCGCGTCCGCCGGGCGCGTCTCCGCCGTTGTTATCGCCTTCTCCCTCGCTACCTTGACCGGACGGGCGGCCCTGACCCATTTGCCGACCTTGGCCCTGACCCTGCCGACCCCCGGGCATTTTCCCGTCGCCCAGCAAAGATTGCAACATATCCCCTATCATCGAATTGAGCGCCGCCTGCCTTCCCGACGCGCGGCGCAGACCCGACATCATGGCGCCACCTCCCCCGGATCCGTCTCCGCTCCCGTCGTCGCCCGCAATGGACAATAGCGCGTTGGCCACCTCGCGTAACGCCTGCGCACTTTGATCCATTTGCCGCGATCCGTCCGAACTGCCAAGCGAATTCACCGCGTTGGCCGACTTAGCCGACGCGTTCCTATACACCCGCAGTATCTCTCGCATAACGTTGGAGCCGACCATCGTCAAACTGTCCGACTTGGCCAAGCTCATTCGAATGGCGTTGCCCAGTCCTTGTTGCGCAAAAGCCACGCTCCTATCGTCGGAGGTACCGAGCGCCTGAAACTTTATCGCTTGTTGCCAATCCTCAAGCGCGAGCGCGTCGTGCGCCATACTTAGAATGCGCTTCCTATCGGCCTCCATCTTTGCCATCATGTTTACGGTAAGATTACTCTTTAACTGCTCGGAGAGCGACATAAGCTCCCGGCTCATAGCGTTTTTATTATTCTTATCATCGTTTTTTTTCCCGCCGTCGGGTTTGTTGTTACGCCGTTCGCTCTGTTGCCTCATCTCCTCCGAAAGCTCACTGACCTGTTCCGACGACGACGGTAAATTTCCGCCCTGTTCCTTGAAAAAGGTCTTTACGTCGTCATTGAAGCCGTCTATCCGGTCGAGCAACTCTTTTTGCCGTTTGTCAATAAGCGGATCTTGCTTGGACGCGGCGAGCTCCGCTTGTTCGCCCGCAAGATTCTCGGCGCGTACGGCGAGTTCCGCGAGTTGCTTGTCCTGCCGCATCTTTTCCAAAAACGCGAGCGTTTGGTCGAGCCGCTCGCTTAGTTCCGGCAACATATCTTTGAGCTTCGAGGCCGCTTGTCTCATCTCGCTCATAGACAATTCCCTATCGGCGCTCATTTTGAAAACGTTCTCGCCGAATTCCTTCATCAACTCCTCGACGCTCTTCTTCACCTGTTCCATCTTCGCGAATAATTCCTCATTCAGCTTGCCGTCCTCGCGCATTGCCTCTATGCCGTCCTCAAGCGCCTGAAGAGCCTTTTGCAACGAATCGGCTTGGGCGTTAAGCTGCGCCTTTACGTCGTCCAATACCCGTTTTTGATCCCAAGACAACTCTTTTGATCCGGCGGCCGACTTGACCAACTTTTCTATGGAAGAGCGTATGTTGTCTTGGCGGTTGCGAACCTCGCCCAATTTCTCCTGAGCGTACTGTTCCTTCAAGGCAACGGCCTTGTGTATCTCCTCGAAGCTCGGCATCCGAAACCAGAAAGTGTCGCTGCAAGCGGCCTGTCCGCCGCCGGAAGATTTGTTGTCGCGCACCCATAGCCAATAGCAAAGCGAGTCGCCCGGGTAGAGCGAAAGTTCGCGAATGTTCCACACGACGGGTTTGCGAATAAGCGGCGGGTTGCCCTTCTCCGATAAATCCTGCGTTCGCGGCGGGTCGCTGAGCAAATCGCCGCTACGCCGCCACCTAAGCTCCATTTTAGCGACGCCGAAATCGTCGACTCCTTCCACCCATAACGTTTCAACTTGCGCCGTTGATAAAACTTTGTTCATCCCCGGCTTGAGTATGCGGGCAACGGGTGTCTCGTCGGGAACGACGCTTATCATAAAACGCGGTAACGAATCGGATTTTTGCCCCAACGTGTCAATCAGATAAAACGTGTACTCCGCGGATTTGGCGACGATAAACGCGCCGGTAGCCGTTTTTCCCCTTACGTCAAGCGCCAAGGTGTCTTTGCCGCCGAAGATCATACCGGCGCCGCGTAACGCGTTGGACTCAAGCGTTACCGAAACACGCGTCCCCGGATAGGCCGTAATGTTCCCCTGACCCGACGGCAACTCACGCGACGGCAATTTCGTGTGCCTCGGCGGTGTTGTTGATACCTGCAGCGAACGCAACAACGGCGGCGGCACGACGGTCACCGTTTCCGGCGGCATGGGCGACGAGAGGGAGAATCTGTATACGAACGACTCTTTAAGCTTGTCAAACGACCGTGAAAAAATTCCCGCCGTGTCGGCCCGCAAAAAATACCTGTCGCGACTCCCGCCGTCGAGCGGCCAAACCTCCAAGCGCGCCGTAGGAAAGTGCCGCGCCGTTCCGCTAAGGATCAGCTTTACCGAGCTGTTTAGCGGTACGGTAACGCTACCCGGTTCAACGCGCGTCCGCTCCTCGGATAATAACGCGAACGGCAATTTCCAATAACCGGTTAATTTGTTCGACGACAACGCCGTTATGGATACGTTGACCGTCAACAAGATGATTACCGCCGCGGCGACGTATTTGTTGACGGATGAGAGGGATACGCTCCCCAACCGCCCAAGTTGCTCCGCCGCCCGACCGTACGCCAGCTCCCGAAGCGACGGCGATCCGGCCGTCCCGTCGTCCTGTATCGATAATTCCAACGCTACGGACAACGACGGGTGCGCGACATCGCACCTATCCTCAATAATAGTAGCCGTTCGCACGAGTGTCGGACGCCGAATAGTTACAATCAGCGGTACAAACAAAAATGTAACCGCGGTTAAAACGGTAGCCGCCATCCATACGATAGGCAGCGCCGTCCAAGGGTACAATGAAAAAGCGGCGCCGAGGACGGCGCTAATCGCCAAATATACGACGGCGGCGACGGAGAGGGTACGGAGCGCCGTATTCAGCAACAGCCCCCGCCGCTTCCGCGCGGCAAACGCGCGTATCGCGAAGAGTGGTCCGCCGCGTTCGATAGCGGCACGGACGGGGCGTCGGTCGGGGGGAGTATGGGTATGGGGCGGTTTCATAGCGTACTATAATATAGTAAATCGACGGGAGGGAAAGCAATCAATCGTTTTTCTTTTATTCGGCAAAATGAGGATACAATAATGGGCGGCCATAAAGACCGCCCGTCAACACCAACATCAACGTTTCCCAAACGCCTAAACATCCGTAAAGATTTGGAACCCGCTGTAAGCCTCCTGTCCGTGCTCCCCGATATCCAAACCGCGAAGCTCTTCTCTCTCGCTCACGCGCAGACCCACCGTCTTCTTTATGGCGAAGAAAATCAGAAGCGCCGCCGGGAAGCAGACCGCGCCGTAGGCCAAAACGCCTATCAGTTGCGTAACAAAACTGAAGTCGGCGCCGCCGAAAATCCCCACGGCGAGCGTGCCCCAAATGCCGTTGACCAAGTGCACGGAGATCGCGCCGACGGGGTCGTCTATCTTTATCCTATCGAAGAAGAAGACGCTGAACACGACTATGACGCCGCCTACCAACCCGATAACCGCCGACGCTCCTACGCTGACCACGTCCGCCGGAGCTGTTATGGCGACAAGACCGGCAAGCGCGCCGTTGAGCACCATCGTCAAGTCCGGCTTCTTCTGAACAATCCAGCTTGTTATCATCGCCCCGAGTATGCCGCATACGCAGGCCATATTCGTCGTCACCAAGATCCACGCGGTGTCTTTAGGGCTACTGCTAAGCGCCGAACCGCCGTTGAAACCCCACCATCCGAACCATAGGATGAAGACGCCTATCGTCGCGAATGTCAGGTTGTGGCCGGGCATAGCCTTGACCTTGCCGCCGAGGTACCTGCCGAAGCGGGGGCCGAGTACAATAACGCCAGCAAGCGCGCCCCAGCCGCCAACGCTGTGAACAAGCGTGGAACCGGCCAAATCGTGGAATCCCATATCGGCAAGCCAGCCTCCGCCCCAGTTCCAGCTTCCGACAAACGGATAGATAAGCGCAACGTAGATCACCGTGAATATGATGTAGCCGCTAAGCTTTATCCTTTCCGCGACCGCCCCGGACACAATCGTGGCCGCCGTGGCCGCGAACATGCTCTGGAAGAGGAAGTCGGTAAGGTACGTGTAGTTCGCGTTGTACGCCGGAGTGAACGACGCCGGATCGCTTAGGCCGGGCAAGCCGAATCCCGCGAATCCCAAAAACTTGTTGATGATCCAAGCGGATTCGCCCGGATACATCAGGTTGAACCCGATTAGCGCGTAGGTGGTAACGCCTATGGCCGGTGTAACCAAGTTCTTGAAGAGGATGTTTGTAGTGTTCCTCGCCCGCGTGAGGCCGCTCTCGACAAGGGCAAAACCCAGTCCCATAATGAAGACCAAGAGGGCGCTTATCATTATCCACACGTTGGAGAACGTGAAATTCACGCCGACGAAATCGTTGGCGTAATCGGGAGCCGCCAACTCATCAGCCGCCTCCGCAACCGCCTCCGTAACAAGAGCGGCTACCTGCGCCACCTCCGCAACCGCCGCCGCGACATCCGTCTGCCCCGCCGGGGAGGCCGCTTGCCCCTCCGCCGTCACGGCGGTAGTACCGCCGGTTTGCCCCGCGACCGCCGTGTCCTCAGCGACGCCGAGCGTAACGCAAAACATAATCGTAAACAATATCGTTATCCAAACCTTTTTCACTGTCGCCTCCTTATTCATTAATTGTAGTTATTGTGTGTGCCGACGCGCCCGTCAGCCTATCGCCGCCGAGCCGGTTTCGCCGGTACGGATGCGGATGCACTGCTCGAGCGGGGAGACGAATATCTTCCCGTCGCCGATGTTACCCGAACGCGCCCCCTTAATGATGGCCTCGATCGTGGCGTCTACGAAGTCGTCGTTGACGCCGATGTCGATGCGAACCTTTTTGAGCAGGTTCACCTCAATCTCCGCGCCGCGGTACGTTTCGACGTAACCCTTCTGCTGGCCGCAACCGAGAGCGTTGGTGACGGACATCTTGTGGATTTGACGCTCGTAGAGCGCCTTTTTTACATCGTGGAGCCTATCAGGCTGGATGTAGGCTGTGACGAGTTTCATCTTGCAACACCTCCTTTTTTTGTGTGTAACAAACCGCGGACCGCAATCGGGGAACCGCTGTCCGCAACACTCAAGGAGGCGGCAAACCACCCCCCGCGCACACGCGGACAATGATTCGACGCTGAATCGGTCACGTTTATTTCAATTTATTCATTTGACGAACCGCCGAAAAACCGCGCCGTTTAACCGGCGGAATCACCCAACGACAGTATAAAATAGTATATGGGGACAGGCGGTGTCAAGAAAAATTTTTATTTTAGGCAACGCGCCCACCCCCCGGTGAAGCCTGACCATCCCCCGCCTAAGAACCGGACCCGCTCGGTTGCGCCGTTGCGCGGACACGTTAAAAATTTTGATTTTGGCGTTGACATTCATTATATTTATCCTTAAGTACCTAAGCAAGATTGTTGCCGAATGCCACCGGAACGCAAAACATAAGGAACGCGATACCGTTTCTGCGGTGTCCGAAAAACGCGGAGTTTTGATTATGCCGTCGACAAAAACGGCGCGGATAGTTCCGCTTACGTTATTCGCGCTCTTGATGTTCTCGGCGCCCGCGACGCCCTACGCGCAATCCGCGCTTTCCGCCCTATCAAACGCCTACGTGTTACCCGGCGTCTACGCGTCCCACAACCTGCGTGAGGGTTATAGAAAGTTCGACGATGTCGACGGCTACCTATATGTCGAAAACACCAACCCGTTCATCTTCGGCGTTACGGTCGGGAAGCGGATATCCATTGATAACCCGCGGTTGCGGTTTCAAGCAACCGTCGAGCTCGGCAACGGCAGCGTTAAGGACGGCGAGTACGAGATCGGCACGAATATGGGTCAGGTGTGGGCCTCCCTGTACAGTGTCTATTGGACGGGCGGACTGCAAGCCGACGCGCATCTGCTCTTTCCGTCAAACGACCGTACCTTCTTCATATCCGCCGGCCTCGGAGCGCACCTCACGTACTTCGACATCGCGCTAAAGCACACGGACACGGGAAAGAAAATCTCCGGAGTGAGCGACGGTATGCGCGGCGCACTCTCCCCAAGTATCAACGTAGGTTGCGGCACGGAGTACAAGCTAAGCGGCAGAGGCGGGGCGAGCGTTTCGTATAACTTACGGTTTTGGCGGTCGGCAAGCTACAAGGAGGTCAGCAATATGTTCCCGATGGGCGTAAATTACACCGAATTTTTCTTCTCGCAATCAATACAGCTACAATACCTATTGCCGCCCAAAAATTAATCGGTGTATTGTCGGAGCCGTCAATTGGGTTGCGCCCCGACAATCCGAGAACACAGCACCGTGGCGGCAAGTTCGGAGCGCAACCGCGTGGAGGCGATCTTTACCGTAGTTACCGGTATCGCCGTAAGTGATTTTAAAAACGTCGATTCGGCGTCGGAGAACCCGCCCGGCGGCCCTACAAGGCAATTTGTTTTTTTGTGCGGCGATATCATATCGTCTTTTAGGCTCTCCCCGTTAATATCGGCGACGAACAACGCCCCTACGCATCCCGCAACCGCCTCGCTAAACGGCGTCGGCGCGTCAAGTATCGGGATGTACGGATACAAGCACTGCTTCATCGACACAATCATCTTGGACAAAAAGCGTTGCCGTAACCCATACCAATTCTCCCACCACGGCTTACGACAATTGTCCGCCGCGATAGGAACGATACGATAAACGCCCAGCGCGGTCGCGTGTTCAAGAACCGTCTCAAATCGCTCTTTATCGGGAAGACACGTCAGCAGTGTCAGTTCGGGAACGATCCGTGGAATATGCCTTTTGTCAACTATACGGCATGATATTGATCGTTTATCGACATTGGCGCATTGGCAATCGTAAATAGTACCGTTGCCGTCGGTAATCCGTATCCGTTGGCCGACCTTTATCCTTAATACCGACACCGCGTGGTTTGACTCGTTACCGTCAAGCGTTATCGTATTGATGTCATTGACATTATTAATATCTCCAATAACCGCATTACTGTAGAAAAGATGATGTTCGCCGTCTCTCATTATCAACCTCTAATCATTATTGTAATTTATCCCTCAACTCCCCCTCGATCAACCCGACGAGCTCCCCCACGTCAATCGTCATCCCGAGCTCCGCGAGCGTGGTACAAAACTCCCCGTGTCCCCTGCCGCCCCGATAATCGGGTTCCCTCGGCGGGTGGCGCAGATATCTGTTCATCAACCCCAAATCATTTGATACCATCAGGCTGGACTGATAATAAAACAACGGCGGTCTCGACCCCATGTAGAGCGAGCTGCCGAGCGCTTTCCGCCCGCCCACGGCTATGTCGCTTATGCCCGCTTGAACGGCGTCGCCGATGCCGGCCTTACGCAACGCGGCGATTATCGCGCCGTTCACCCTATTAAAAATCTCCGGTGCCCATTCGCCGTTGTCTTTTTTCTCTCCGACAACGATAATTACCAACACCCCCGGCGACAATAGCACCGTCCCCCCGCCGCCCCGCCGCTCCGTTATCGACACCCCGTCGGCCCGGCATCGATCGACAAAAAGCTCTTTTTCGGCGACAAACGACGGGCCGTGAACAATCTCAACTCGTTGTTGTTCGTACAGATACACAAACGGCTTTTCCCCAACCGCGCCGCAGGCAAAAATATCGTCGTTCTTCCGTTGGCGTCCCGGAAGCGTAATTGTCGATAAACGATGTATTGATGTGTCAACCGTCATTTCGACATAAGGCATAATTCGTGACTTTTCAACGTATTAACACCCTTCGGCGATTTCAAAAAGCAATTTCTCCGTATCCTCCCAACCCAAGCACGGATCGGTAATCGACTTCCCGTAAGTGTCCTCGTTCGCTTTCTGCGCCCCCTCCTCAAGGTAGCTTTCAATCATCAGCCCGCGGACTATTTGCGCAAGTTGCGAATCGTAGCCGCGGCTACGCAAAACTTCCCGCGTGATCCTTATTTGTTCGCGGAAGCGCTTGCCGGAGTTGTCGTGGTTGGTATCCACGAAGACGGTCGGGTTCAGCAGATTACGTTTTAGGTAGACCTCGGCGGCGCGGATCAGGTCTTCGTGATGGTAGTTTGGGCGGGCCTCGCCGTGGCTGTCCACCGCGCCGCGCAAAATCAGGTGGGCGTGCGGGTTGCCCGACGTTTGCACCTCATAGCCGTTGTAGACGAACACGTGTTCCGTCTGCGCCGCCAGCACCGAATTTAGCGCCACGCCGATGTCGCCGCTCGTCGGGTTTTTCATCCCCACCGGAATGTCCAAACCGCTCGCTGTGAGGCGATGCTGCTGGTTCTCCACCGACCGCGCGCCGACGGCCACGTAGCATAGCAAATCATCCAAGTAGCGGTGGTTGTTCGGATAAAGCATCTCGTCGGCGGAGCAAAGCCCCGATTGGGTGAACGCCCGCACATGCATACGGCGTATAGCCGCTATACCCTCCGCGATGTTCGGTTCTTTAAGGTGATCGGGTTGGTGCGCCATCCCCTTGTAACCCTGCCCCGTAGTTCGCGGTTTGTTCGTGTAAATGCGCGGTATGATGATCAACCGATCCCGCACCTTCGCCTGCACGTCGGCAAGCCGGCCGACGTACTCGCACACGGCGTCCTCATTGTGCGCCGAGCAGGGCCCGACCACCACGATAAAGCGCGAGTCCTTCCTCTCAAAAACAGCCTTGATCTCCCCGTCCCGCTCCGCCTTCTTGGCCAGCAGATGTGCCGGCACCGGCACCGCCTCCTTGATTTCGGCGGGGGTCGGGAGCTTTCTGATCTCTTTGAACGGCATATCTGCCCACCCTATCCCGTTATGGTTTTCGTTTTGACGCGCGATGGCGATTACGGTACGCGCGGCGGTTATTGAGAACACCGCCGTATCGGGTATGAATATAATTTACGGCGGAGCGGAAAGTCAATAAAATCCGAATTTTCCGCAATTCGGTGAGATATTGGTCGCCGTCCGCACCAAAACGGGTACCGTTAAAAAAATATTTTTTTATTGCGCCCGCCGCCGCCCATTTATTATACTATTACTTGATTAGGTTAGCGATTTAGGGGGATTTTACCGCCCCAAACCCGGTTATAATACCAGACAACGCGTCGGATATCAGCTCGTTGTATGTGTATAAATTAAACGATCCTTTAATTTATACACCTAAAAACCCATCAAAACCCGCTCTATTTAATCCATTCGCAACATTTATCCCGCAATAACTGTCTAAATTAATCCATCGTTTAATTTAGACAATAACGACCCGATTACGGGACATTGATACGTCATCGTTGTTAATAATGACGTTTTTTTAGGATACCGATCAAATAAAATTCAACTTTTTTCGCGGTTGCCCGGAGAGTCGGGCGGAAAGGTCTTTTTTATGAAAACGCGGTCACAATCCATTGCGGCGGCGGGAATAATAGCGCTTATTTCCGTATTTGTGTTGACGTGCGGCAACTCAAACCCAAGCGGGCCGGATAACAAATGCGCGGCCCCGGCGGTGCCGAGGGACGTTAAGGCCGAGGCCCTGTCCATGATGAGCGTAAAAATTTCTTGGGGCGCTATCCCGACTGCGACCAAGTACGAAGTTCACCGCTCAACGAATCAGAACGGGACGTACAGTGTTCTATCGGATGTAAGCGGGGACGTAACCGATTACACGGATTCATTGGGACTTTCGCCCTCCACAACCTATTATTATAAGGTACGCGCCCGAAACGATTGCGGCCAGAGCGCCTTGTCGAGCCACGCGCAAGCGACCACAAACCCCTGCCTGAAACCGACGGTACCTACGAACGTCAGCGCTGAGGCGCTGTCCGCCTTAGACATAAAAATTTCTTGGGACGCGGTACCGGCGGCTACCGTCTACGAGGTATACCGCTCGACCGGTGCGGACGACCCCTACAGCCTTATCGATACCGTAACGAACAAAACAAACTATACGAATGAAGGCCTAACACCCTCCTCAACGCACTATTATAAGATAGTAGCCAAAAACGTGTGCGGGGAAAGCGTACGGTCTGAGTCCGCCAACGCGACCACAAACGCCTGCCCGAAACCGGCGGCGCCGGCAAACGCCACCGCCGAAGCCGTTTCATCAAGCGGCATAAAAATCTCTTGGGATAAGGTGACTACCGCCCTATCATATAAGATATATCGATCAACAACATCAACCGGAACCTACGTGCCCGTAGGAAACACGTCCGGAAACGCGAGTACGTCTTGGACGGATGAAAACCTGGAGCTCGCGACGACCTACTACTATAAAGTAACGGCGGAAAGCTACTGCGAGGAAAGCGCACAGTCCAATTATACTTTTGCCGAAACGATGAACTGCTCGAACAAACCGGCGGCGCCGACGAATATTCGAGCGGAGACGGTATCTCAAACGGAGATAAAGGTGTCTTGGGACGCGGTTAGCGGGGCGACGTCTTATACCGTCTATACCAAACAACACGACGGTACAATTGATTACTATGACGTTGGAAGCGTGAAGGGAGGCACAACCATCTCCATAGGTAGCAGAGCTCCGGGAGAAACATACGATTTCAAGGTAAAAGCTAAAAATTCTTGCGGAGAAAGCGCGTTGTCGGAAAGTTACGCGACCGCAACAACGGAGGATTGCGACTTGGATATATTACCGAACCCTGAAGGAATTACCGTGACAGCGTTATCCGCAAGGAGCGTTTTAGTTACTTGGGAAGCAGTAGACGGCGCTGTTTACGATGTATATCGCAGTACGGATAGATATAGTAACTATTGGACGGGTTGGACGGGATCAAAAAGTAGAGATTTAAAGGGAACATCGTTTACTGATACGACAGTATCTTCTTCAACGACATACTATTATGCCGTTAAATCCATAAATGAGTGCGGAAAATCGAAAGACGGTTTGGACAATGTTGTCTCCGTAACCACAATGTGCGAAACCTCAATCCCCCTAAACGTATCGGCTACGGCCAAATCGTCAGCCGCAATAGAAATATCATGGTCGGCGGTCAGCGGCGCGGGAATCTACTATGTGTATCGCGCAACGAGCTCAAACGGAACATACGCCAAAATAGGCAATGTATCAACGCCGTTGTTTATCGACGGCGATTTGATCGGTGGAACAACTTATCACTACAAAGTAACCGCAAAATCCGCTGATTGCGACGAGAGTAGATTTTCGGAAAGGGTTTCCGCTATAGCGCAGTAATAATGTAATGACGGGCAGATAATATGAAGCGAACAACAACGGCAATTTTGATGCTTTTAATCTTTGCGGCGTCGGTGTTTTCACAAAATACCGACGCGTCGGCAAAGGTTAAAATTGCCGTTTATGTAACCGGTAGCGCGGGTGAGAATGAGAAAAAGGCGTTGGGCACGAAGATACTCATAGAGCTTGTGAACAGCGGGCGCTATAGGGCGGTGGAGCGCTCCGACGACTTTGTAAAAGAATTGAACCGTGAGCAGTCAAAGCAGATGAGCGGCGCGGTGGATAATAGTCAAATCACTAAGATCGGAAAGCAATTCGGCGTGGCGGTTATATGCGTGGCGGACGTGGCCAAGGCTTTCGGCAGCAACCAAATCAGCGTCCGCCTTATCGACGTGGAGAGCGCGGAGATCATGGCCATATCAGACGCGTCCAGCCCGCTTATGTCTATGGACGACTTGGCGACGGCGGCGAAAAAGGTTGTGCGGGGCATACTAAACGCCGGTAAATCCAAAAAATCGCGGTTCGGCAAAGTTGAACCCGCAAAACCCGCAAAACCGGCGGAATTGACAAAATCACCCGAACGGGATGTTGTCTTGAAGCCGGTTGATACGGTAAATACGAAAATTGCGAAACTCGACGAATCAACCGAATCGTCGGAACCCGTCAAGCCGGCTGAAAATGTAGAATCGGCGACCGTTTCGGAGGCGTCTGAAGAAATTCAACCCGTCGAACCGATTGATTCCGCGGAAATTGCGGTGGTGTCCGCCGTGGAAATCGCTAAATCTTCCGAAATTTCGGTTACTGCGTCAAAACGTGGCAGTGATCTTAGACCGGCAAAGCCGCCTAAGCCGATTAAGCCGCCCAAACCCGCCAAGCCGCTTAAGCCGCCAAAACCGCCTAAGCCGGTACCGCCTGATGGGTATGTGGACTTTACGGATAAAGAACGATTAAAAACCTACGCGTTGAATTGGGTTCCGGGGTTGGGGTCATTTCTTGTAATGAAAGACAACGTCGGTGGCGGTATTTTGGCGGGGACGGCGATTGCGGGCGCGGCGTTGCTTTATAGCGGGATCAAAGTAGATAAGATTGAGCACGAACGCGTTTATCCCTACAGCGGCGTCTACTACACGGATGAATATTCGCTCAATAGCGTTTTTTGGGTCGGTTGCGGGATATTGGCCGGTAGCGGAGTATTCAACATCGTTCGCTCCGTTACATATCATAAACCGTTTACCGGAACGGTTGCGGACAACGCGGACGGTTTTTACTTTGCTGTGTTGCCGGACAGACGCGACGGTTTCAGCGCCGTAGCATTGTACAGTAGGTCATTTTGACGGCAAAAAGACGTTTACACAAGATATAAAACCGTCTCGATTTTAAGATAGGAGCTACAGTATGAAAAAGATCGCGTTTTTGCCGCTGGCGGTGGCGGCGCTGTTTCTGTTTTCTTGCGACGATATGGCTGTGAGTTTTGGTGACGGAGGCGGTAGCGGTAGCGGAGGCGGCAATAGCGGTAACGGCAATACCGGCGGAGGCAGCGGCGTTAAGACAAAAACATACACGCTAACGGTCAACGCGTCTCCGGCCGGCGCGGGCACGGTATCGCTCAGCCCTAATTTGACGAGCTACGAGGCGGGGAGCGGGGTAACGGCAACGGCCACGCCCGCCACAGGATACAAATTCGGTTCTTGGTCGGGCGCGTCGTCGTCAACGAGCGGTTCCGTTTACGTTACAATGGACGCCAACAAAACACTGACGGCTAATTTCGAGAAAAAGCAAACGGCAAGCACCGTTGTTATAACGCTCACAAGTTGGGCGACAACGAATACGGATGCATTAGACAATAATTTAGACCCTAGAATAACCGTTTATGTGGAAGACAGTTATGGTTTAACCAGTAGCGAAATTTTGTTGAATAGAGATAATGTCGGGCAAAGTTGGAGCGGTTCTATAAGCAGTTCGCCGATGTCCTTTTACGGTAGCGCAGCTTATCTTTACATCCAATTCGGAGTTATTGAAAAAGATCCGCTCTCCGACGATAATATTTCTCCCAGTGATTATACAACGTTTTATCTGCCGGTTTACGTCGGGGATAGCGGCACAAAAACGTTGGGCAGTAGTACCTCCAGTCAGTCACGGGTGACTTATCGTTACGAGTTTAAGTAATGTATGGCGTCAATGTATAAACGTTTCAAACAAAGTAACAAAAGGACGGTTGATATGAAAAAGTCGGCGGTGTTATTCATGGTTTTGGTCTTCGTAGCGGCGGCGTTTTCACAAAGTTCCGACGCGCAAACAAAGGAAAAAATAGCGGTTTACGTAACCGGTAGCGCGCGTGACGATGAGAAAAAAGCGTTGGGCACGAAGATACTTATTGAACTCGTCAACAGCGGGCGGTATAGGGCGGTGGAGCGTTCCGACGACTTTGTACGGGAGTTGGACCGCGAGCAATCGAAACAACAGAGCGGCGCCGTAGACGACAATCAGATTACTCAAATAGGAAAACAATTCGGCGTTCAGGTTATATGCGTGGCGGATTTGACGCGGGCGTTCGGCAGCAACCAAATCAGCGCGCGTTTGATTGACGTCGAAAGCGCGGAGATTATAGCCATAGCCGAGGTAACCAACCCGCTTGAGTCGATAGAGGATTTGACGGCGGCGTCGAGAAAAGTCGTGCGCGGCATACTTGGCCCGAACAAAAACAAAAAACCGTTGTTTGGCCAATCAAAACCCAAGGAGCCGAAGAGTGCCGGGGAAGGCAATTCGGCAAACGTTTCCAAGGTATCTTATGGCGGGGCGGATTTTACGGATATGCAACGGTTTGAAACTTGGGGAATGAACACCGTTCCGGGTCTCGGATCTTTTGTTTTAATGAGGGATAACGTAGGCGGTTTGATACAATTGGGAATAGGCGCCGCCGGATACGCGTTGTTTTTCAGCGGAATATCGAAAGAGGAGATAACGACGGTCAACGGTACGGTATCTCAATATAAAATAGGTACTACATTTTGGTTCGGATGCGGGGTATTGGTAGCCGGCGGCGTGTTTAACGTTTACCGTACCATTACCTACCGCGGATCCGTCCCGCGCGCGGCGGCGAACAACGGCGACGGTCTTTACTTTGCGGTGTTGCCGGACAGACGCGATAATATCGGCGCTGTAGCGTTGTATCGTAAATCGTTTTGACGAAGAGTATTATTTATATTAGACGATAATCTTTAAACAGAGGACTGACAGTATGAAACCGAGGTCAATATTACGGATAGTATTGATAAGCGCCGGATTGGCGTTTTCGCAAACGCCGGACGCGCCCGCGCCTGAATCGCTTGCGAAAGTGAAAATCGCCGTTTACGTAACCGGCAGCGTGGGCGCGGATGAAAAAAAGGCGTTGGGCACAAAAATTCTTGTTGAGCTTATCAACAGCGGGCGCTATAGGGCGGTGGAGCGCTCCGACGACTTTGTACGGGAGTTGGACAGAGAGCAATCGAAGCAGCAGAGCGGCGCGGTAGACGACAATCAAATTACCACGATAGGAAAACAGTTCGGCGTTCAGATTATATGCGTGGCGGACTTGACCCCGGTATTCGGCAGCAACCAAATAAGCGCCCGCCTGATAGACGTTGAAAGCGCTGAAATCGTCGCCATTGCCGACGTGGCTAACCCGCTCGAATCTATGGACGATTTGGCGGTAGCGTCAAAAGAGGTCGTGCGCGTCATCCTTGGAGGCAAAAAATCATGGATTGGGTCAATATCGCCGAGGCACGGGCGTGCAAAGAAGGCGAATCAATACGAACCCTACGGCGGATATTCACAGGAACGCGATGTTCGGATAAGGTATGGAGTAGGCTACGCGTTTTCTTGGTTGTCGTCAAGCAAAGATTCCGAGTTTTGGGGCATCGGTGCTGAGCTTGGGTTTGCCGCGAGCATTCCCTTATTCATAGACAGGTTGACCGTTGAACCGGAACTGACGCTTGGGTACAAGCTGGGCGAAAATCCGTATCGTTCTTATAACAATAACGGTAGTGATTATGAGCCTTCAGAGTATTATAATGAATATGCGTTGAGTTTCCCGCTCGTATTTCGAATATCCACCCAACCGCCGCCACGCACGGCGCTTTACGCAGACGTCGGAATCAAATGGGATTTTTTGTTGATTTCGGATATTGAGGAAAGAAAATCAACGGACTTCGGTTTTGTTTGGGGAGTCGGCGTTACTTGGACGCGTAAAAAGGGTAATATGGGCGTATCTTCCTTTGGCTACAGAAACACTATCAACTTTACGGAAATTACCGGCACTCACGACATCGGTTCGCTGATTCAACACTCAATTACCGGGAAGACGTATTTTTAGGACGGACGCTATGTTTTCTTAATCTTCGAGCCGGAGATGGCCGACGGACGGTACCCGTAGCGTTTTTTTTGAATTAAAAAAATTTTTGCGTTTTGGCCGCCCATATATTATATTAAATTAGGTTAGCGATTTAGGGGGATTTTACTGCCCCAAACCCGGTTTATAATACCCGACAACGCATCGGATATCGGCTTCTTGTCGTAAGTGTCTAAATTAAACGATCCTTTAATTTATACACCTAAAAACCCATCAAAACCCACTCTATTTAATCCATTCGCAATATTTATCCCGCAATAACTGTCTAAATTAATCCATCGTTTAATTTAGACAATTATTCTTCTTTCACTATAATTACCCAAAATTAAGGAGGCCGTATGAAAAAAATTTGGGCTTTGGCGGCACCGTCGTTGCTCCTCGTCTTGTTCTCTTGCGGGGATACGGGAACCAATGTGGGCGGCGGCGGTGAAAACAGCGGCGGCGGAAGCGGTAAATATACGCTTACTACAAATGTGTCTCCGGCGGGAGCCGGCACGGTGAGTCCGGCATCGGCAAGCTATGATCCGGGAACGCAAGCGACGGTAACAGCCATACCCGCAAGCGGTTACACTTTCAGTCGCTGGAGCGGCGCGTCGACCTCTACGAATTACCAAATTACCGTTACCATGAACGGCGACAAAACGCTGACGGCGGTGTTCGAGAAGCTACCGGCAAGCGCCGTTATCATAACGCTCACGTCGTGGGAAACGAGAGCTACGGATTTATTTGACTCCAAGTTGGATCCGAGGATACACTTTGAAGTAATGTCTTATCAAGGTAGCACGCAGGTTTCCAAAAACACGACGAGTTATTTGTTGGACGCCGAAAACATAGGTCAATCCTGGAATGGTTACGCGAAAAGTGGAGCAATAGCGTTTACCGGTTCAGCTGATGAAGTCCATATCTACGCCGTAGTGAAGGAGAAAGATCTGGGTGTAGAAATCGACGATATTTCCCCTAAGACCTACGTGGTGTTTCGCCTGCCGAGACCCATCGGTACGACAGGTACCTATACCTTGGGTACCAGCGCAAGCAACGAGTCGAGGGTAACATTTGATTACGAGTTTGTGAGGTAATGAGAAATCACGGATAATCGCGCGAATCAACGCGAACGAAAGAAACGTGTAAACGCCGTCCCAAAAACGGCGTTGTCTTATAAACGCATTTAACAAGGAAAAGGTGCCACAAATGAAGAAATTTTTTGTTTTTGCGACGTTTTTTGCGCTAATGTGTTCTTGCGACGCTATCGTAGACCAAGTCACTTGTTCCAAATGTAGCGGAAGCGGCCAGTGTCAAAATTGCGGCGGCGACGGGATTGTCTATCTTGTGGTCAAGTGCGGCGAGTGTGCCGGCTCCGGCAAATGTCAATCCTGCAACGGGAGAGGCTATACCGTCAACTTGGGTAAACCGGATGCGCAAGATAAACACTTGCGTCTTGAATTATGCGGAATCGGGAGGGATAAATGATTGACTTACATCAAAAAACCATCGCCATAGAACCGGAAGATAATCATACGTAGGGGATAGTTTTTTGATTAAAAAAATTTCTTGCATTTTTGCTGTTCATATATTATACTTATATAGATCGGTTGATATTGTAACGTGGATTTTACGAGTTTTGGGGAGGTCAAACGCGGATAATCCTGAGACGAAGGAATACACATAGAATGTTTGTGCTATAGAAATAGGTGAATACTGTGGAGTATATGGTGTCCTTGTAGTATATCCAATAACCCAAGAATAAATATGACAAATCTTTTATTTGCTTTGGTCAGGTTTTTATGACGCAATTCGTACGATTACAAAAAAAACAAATAAGCGTTGACAGTTGTTACGGCATATAGTATATTTATATCTGTTGATTTTTAGGTAGGACCGTCATTATTAATACGGAGATATTAGTTTAAAAAAGTTGTGGCATATCGTAGAGAATAACGATTAGAGTATGCTATTTCATAAATAGTATTATGGAGATGATTCATGAACAAACAATATGCAAAACTTAAGTTTAAAATACCGTTGGAATCAGAGGATTATTTAATGTGTTCTGATTTTGTCGTAAACCAAATAGAAGCAATGGTCAAAGAAGCTATTGGGGCGGATAGAAACAAAATTATTATAAACACGAATCTAAAACGCGGTCTTCCGATGGAAAATATAAATAAGGTTGCCGGGCCATTTGTTGAGGCGTGGGCTTTTGAGGTATTCAGTGACGTTCTAGAGGATAAAAACAACAAGTACCACCTCATTAATGTTGAGGCCGGGGAACGTCTGAATATGGCGGATATAATTTTGCAATTCAAACGGGAACGTAAAAGTCAAAGTGCGGTTACTGGATATGTTGACGTTAAGGCAACAAGTAACGACATTGAGGGAAGCGGAAAATCGCCAAATATTACATCTTTCGCCAGAATACGAACGGAATATATTAAGGATCCGGATTATTTGTTCGTTATATTATCAATAAAGCATAAAGTTTACAGTGAACGGGACGGTTCATCCAATATGATTTTGGGGGTTATGGAGGTAGTTGATTTTAAAGCCTATGACTTGAAGTTTTTGGCTGAAAATGATATTAGTTATAATCCTGCGTTAGGTAGCGGTCAATTGCAAGTTAGAGACATTAATTATGTGTCTAAAGAAATAAGAACGACATGGGAATTTTGTCAATTGTTGGACGAAAAATGCATTGCCTCGCGTAAGGGTTATTCCGAATGGTTACACTATGCTAGAAAAAATAAATGGATTAAGGATGAGATATGAAATTAGAAATAATTAACGACAACGCTAAAAATTATCTGAAGAAAATGGCGTCTGAGTCGATAGACTTAATTATTGCCGACCCACCGTATAACGTCGGTAAGGATTACGGCAATAATGACGACAAAAAAACATTTGAAGAATACATTGATTTTTCTAGGGAATGGATATGCGAAGCGCGTCGAGTTTTAAAAAATACCGGAACGATATATTTGTTTATGGGCGTCAGGTTCATATCA
>LIUJ01000137.1 GCA_001462255.1 Fibrobacteria bacterium GUT77
GGAGACGCAAATGCCTACATAACGGCCATGAATATGTACGCCGCGACAGGCGTCGAAGTTCAAATGACGGAGATTGACGTAAGCACGGAAAAAGGCAAATGGACGCTTATAGACCAAGCCAAAAGGTACAAGGCTATATTCAATAACGCGCTCACGGTAAATAAAGGCACGGGCGGCAAGGTTACGGCTATGTGCGTGTGGGGCCCGAACGATGCCAACAGTTGGGTAGGAACGAGCGACGGCGTGTCAAACGCGCCGCTGTTGTTTGACAAAGATAACAAAGCAAAACCCGCCTACGACACGTTGTTCGCGCTTGTTCCGAAGTCGGAATGGGGCGACGGGAACAACCCGGCTTTCGGCGGCGGTCCGGTTGTGGTAGAGCCCGATGGTAACGGGTACTACTTCCACCATACTTACGAAGACAGCACGGCGCAGAGCTGGACGGGCAGGGGCGCGGCTGCAGTCGCGAATACCAACACGCAAAAAGCCAACGGGTCAAGATCGCTCGCCGTAACGGGACGCACCGCGTCGTGGAACGGGGCGGCGTATTCCCTCAACGCAAACGCCTTTGTACCCGGCAAATCGTACAGCTTCAGCGTGTTGGCGATGTATCCGAACGCGGATGGGGTGCCGGCGACCGACAATTTCAAATTTACGCTACAATATGACCTAGCCGGCGAGACCGACCCCATATACGACGAGGTAGCTACGGCGACCGCGAGAGCGGGCGCTTGGGTAATGTTGGAGAATTCAAACTTCAAGATTCCTGCCGGCGCGACGAATTTATTGCTGTACGTAGAGATGCCCGATAACGAAACCGGCGATTTTTATATTGACGACGCGATGGGCGGTGTAGCCGGTACGCCGGCCCCCGGTAGCGGCGGCGTAACGTCAATACGTAGCGTAACGACGCTTCGCGGCCAATCGCCGTTTATAACCGTTAGGGCAAGAACGCTTACGGTAAACGCGTCGTCCGATTCCAAAGTACGGGTAAGGATAGTCGATCTGACCGGCAGAACGGTGGCCGCGTTCAAATCAACGGGCGGCGCGAGCTTCTCGTTGCGCAAGATTCCGGCGGGGGTTTTTATCGTCGAGGCGGCTATGGACGGGCGTAAAACGATGTCCGCGATTACGCTGAGGTAGGCGGGTCGTTGCGGTGTATCGGCACCGATATCCGTCATTAATATATTCATAAATCAATATGGGAGGCATTATGCGTATTCGTAAATTATTGTTTTTGATGGTAGCCGTTATGGTCTTCGCCGCCGCCGCGTTCGCGGCGAATCCGATTCTTCGGCAAAAATATACCGCCGATCCAAACCCGTTCGTTTGGAACGATAGGCTTTACGCTTATTGTTCTTACGACAACAACAACCCGACATCAAGCGGCTATGATATTAGATTCTATACGCTCATATCCTCGGACGACATGGTAAACTGGACCGATCACGGCGAGGTATTTAGCGTGAAGAGGGATATGTCGTGGGCAAACAACGCGTACGCGCCCGGAGCGGCCGTGCGCGACGGCAAGGTTTACCTTTATGTCCCGGACGGCGGTTCCGCCATAGGCGTAGTCTATGCCGACCGCCCGGAAGGGCCGTTTACCGATCCCAATAAAAAAGCGCTTATCAGCAAAAACGCATCGCAGAACACCAACGTTCCGTGGCTTTTTGACCCGGCGGCTTTTATTGACGGCGATCAAGCGTATCTCTATTTTGGCGGGGGCGACACGCAAGCGGGAGAAAATTTACGGGTGATAAAACTCAATGACAATATGACCTCCACAAACGGAAACGCGGTTACTATCAGCGGAGCGACTAGGTCATTTGAGGCGGCTTATATGCACAAATACAACGGCAAATACTATTTTTCTTATAGCCAAAACTTTGATGGCGCCGCTGACATTGCTTATATGATGGGCGATAATCCTATGGGCCCGTTTACTTTCAAAGGCGCAATGTTGCCCAATGGCTCTGAAGTTGGCTACGGCAATAATCACGCGGGGGTTGTGCAGTATAAGGATAATTGGTATATTTTCTACCACGACAGAAAGCTCAGAACGACAAACGGCGTTTCGGAAGGCGAGTACAGGAGCGTGAGCGCGGACAAATTGGAATACAACGCAGACGGTACAATAAAGAAGGTAACATTCACAAAAGACGGCCCTGCGCAGATAAAAAAATTTAACCCCTACGATACCGTTTTAGCGACAACCATGTACAAGCAATCCGGCGCCATAAAGACCGCGATATGCTCCGCCCCCAACCCCGGTACCATCAGCAACAGTAACGCCAATAGCCCCGGTACAGCCGGCGATAGAAACGTTATGCTTATCTCAATTACCAACAACAGCTGGGTCAGCCTCAAGGGCGTGGACTTCGGAACGGCGGGGGCCGCGAAATTCCACGCGAGCGTGGCCTCCGCCTCCGCAGGCGGCTCAATTGATATCAGAACAGGAAGCAATACCGGAACGTTAGCCGGAACCTGCGCCGTCGGAGCGACCGGCGGCATAACCGTATGGAAAGACATTGAATGCGACGTCTCGTCACTCACCGGCGTAAAAGATTCTCTGTATCTTGTATTCAAAACATCCGGAACGAATGAGCAGTTTCGCGTGAGGTGGTATAAGTTTGACGGCGGCGATCCGGTTGTCGTAAATCCCGATGCCAACGGATACTACTTCTACCATACTTACGAGGACAGTACGGCGCAGGGTTGGACGGGCAGAGAAGGCGCGTCGGCGACGGTTGTTGCGAACACCGACGAGCAAAAGGCCAACGGGTCGAGGTCGCTCGCCGTGATGGGTCGTACGGCCGATTGGCACGGGGCGGCGTACACCCTAAACGCAAACGCCTTTGTATCGGGTCAAGCGTACAGTTTCAGCGCGTTGGCGATGTATCCGGCCGTGTCTGGGGCGCCGGCTACCGCCAAGTTCAAATTTACGCTACAGTATAATGACATTAATGACTCATCCCGTTACGCACAGATAGACACGTTGACCGCGAGAGCGGGCGCGTGGGTAATGTTGGAAAATTCAGACTTCACGATTCCGGCGGGCGCGACGAAATTATTGCTAATCGTAGAGATGCCCGGCAACACAACCTCCGATTTCTATATTGACGACGCGATGGGCGGCGTAGCCGGTACGCCGGCCCCCGGCCGGGACGGCGTAACGTCAATACGCGGCAAAACGACGGCTCTTCGCGGTCAATTGCCGTTTGTAACCGTAAGGGCAAGAAAGCTTACGGTAAACGCGTCGCCCGATTCCAAAGTACGGGTAAGGGTAGTCGATTTGACCGGCAGGACGGTGACCGCGTTCAAATCAATGGGCGGCGCGAGCTTTTCGTTGCGCAAAATTCCGTCGGGGGTTTATATCGTTGAGGCTGTTAGGGATGGGCATAAGACGATGTCCGCGATTACGCTGAGGTAGGCGGGTTGTTGCGGTGTATCATATCGCTTAAAAACAAGGGCGACCGCATTCGGTCGCCCTTGTTCTTTTTTCGTTTATATCAACATTACCTTCTACCACTTACCCCGTTTCGACATGAGAACCCCGTGGTAGATAAGCCCCAGTCCGACACCGATGAACAATCCGGTCACCACGCCGATAATGCTGTCGATCCATCCGCCTTTCAAAAACTCTTCTTGTCCGCCGCCGATCATAAACCCGGCAAACGCGCCGACCGCCATGCCTATCATCACGAACCCGCCGTAAAACAGACCTATCGGCTCATACTCACTCGCGCTTACGAACTTTCCTCCCGACGGCTTGTTCTCTGTACCGGTCATCATCTTCTCCTATTGTTATTTGTTTATAATGTCAACACAATATATGAGACAGTTTCAAAATTTGTGTAAACTTCGAACTTCGTTTGGTAGATTTCGAGATTGCTTCGCTACGCTCGCAATGACGGTCATTGGCTTCGCCTCGATAAACACGGTGCGAGAAGCGAAGCGACGAAGCAATCTCGAAGGTCAAGTTAATTTACACAGATTTTGGGACAGTCTCCAATATTGTTTTAATCATGTTAATCATTTTAATCATACTAAAATCATAGTTCAGACGCTTTTTCATTGTCCGACGGGAGCGCTACCGACACCCTCGCCTTCCGTAACAACCTCCGCGGGTTTCGGCTCCGGCTTCCTTATTTTGAACAGTACTGCCCCAAGCGGCGGCAATGTCAGCGGTAACGACTGGTTGTGGCCGTGCCACGGTTTCGCCTCCGTCGCCATACCGCCCGCGTTGCCTACGCCGCTCCCGCCGTATTCCTTGGCGTCGCTGTTGAATATCTCCTCCCAAAAACCGGCGATAGGCACGCCCACGTGGTAACCCCTACGCGGTTCCGGCGTAAAATTCAACACAATAAGCATACGGTCAAAATCATCCGGGCCTTTTCTTATGAAGCCGAGGATACTCTGCTCCCAGTCATTGCAGTCTATCCACTCAAAACCCTTGGGCTCGAAGTCATAATAGTGTAACGCAGGCTCTTTCCGATATATACGGTTCAGGTCGCCGACCATCCGTTGTATGCCGTTGTGCCTGTCCCACTGCGTCAACTCCCAGTTCAGCTGGCGGTCATGGTTCCACTCCACGAATTGAGCGAACTCGCCGCCCATAAAGAGCAACTTTTTCCCGGGATGGTTGAACTGATAGCTGAGCAACAAACGCAAATTGGCAAGGCGGCGCCAATCGTCGCCGGGCATCTTGTTGACCAGCGAATTTTTGCCGTGGACGACTTCGTCATGCGACAACGGCAATACGTAGTTCTCCGTGAAAGCGTACAGCATGCTGAACGTTAGCTCGCTGTGGTGATACTTCCTATATATGGAATCTTTGGCCATATATTCGAGCGTATCGTGCATCCACCCCATGTTCCACTTCATCCCGAAACCGAGCCCCCCGACGTATGCCGGACGCGAAACCATCGGCCACGCCGTCGATTCCTCCGCTATCGTTTGCACGTCCGGGAAGGCTTTATATATCTCCTCGTTCATCCGCTTTAGGAAAGCTATCGCCTCCAAATTCTCCCGACCGCCGAACTGGTTGGGTATCCACTCACCCTCCTTGCGGGAGTAATCCAAATAGAGCATGGAGGCCACGGCGTCGACGCGGATGGCATCGGCGTGGTATTTGTCTAACCAAAAGATCGCGCTACTGAGCAAAAACGCCTGCACCTCGTTGCGCCCGTAATTGAAGATGTAGCTCTTCCAGTCGGGGTGAAAACCCTTCTTCGGGTCGGCGTGCTCATATAGGCACGTCCCGTCGTAGTAGACGAGTCCGTGCTCGTCGCTCGGGAAGTGCGACGGTACCCAGTCGAGTATCACGCCAATGTCGTGTTGGTGCAGGTAATCGACAAGGTACATAAAATCCTGCGGCGTGCCGAAACGGCTTGTGGGCGCAAAATAGCCGACGGTCTGGTATCCCCACGACCCGCCGAAGGGGTGCTCCATAACCGGTAAGAACTCGACGTGCGTGAATCCGAGGCGGGTGCAGTAGTCGACGAGCTCCGGCGCCAGCTCCCTATAACTCAACCACTCGTTTCCGTTTTCCCCCTTGTGTTTCCAGGAGCTCAAGTGCATTTCATAAATGGAGATCGGCGCGTTTAAACTGTTCTTTTCTTTGCGTTTGCCCATCCAATCGCCGTCGCTCCATTTGTAGGTGAGGTCCCAGACAATGGGGGATGTGGCCGGCGGTTGCTCCCAAAACACGGCGAATGGGTCGCCCTTGTTGACCTTGTAGCGCCCGGATTTTGAGTCTATGTGGAACTTGTACAGCGTTCCGTGCGATAGACCGGGGATGAACCCCTCCCAAATGCCGGAGCCGTCCCCGCGGGCGGAGAGCCCGTGGCGCCCGGCGTCCCATGAGTTGAAGGTCCCGACGACCGCGACGTACTTGGCGTTGGGCGCCCAAACCGCGAAATAGGTGCCCTTTACCTTATCCGGCGCGGCGGTCAGGTGGGCGCCGAGCTTCTCGAATAGGCGCGAGTGGCTACCCTGCTTGAATAGGTAGACATCGTACTCGGTTAGGAGCGAAACGTCGTGGCGGATGCCGCCTATGACGTTGCTGTTGACTTCGCTACCGGCATTGCCGTTGACATCGCCGTTGGCTTCGCCGTCAGCGTTTCCATGTTCTTCTTCTGTAGACATTTGGTCTCCCCCGCTCCTGATTTTTGGGTTTTTGGGCACTGGGACAACGTATTGATATATACTAATATAATTGAAGCGACGGCGGAAAGCAAAATAACTTTTGATTTTAAAGACGGTCGAAGATATTTTAAATAATCCGGCCGGTCGGATATTTTAAACGTTTTGGGGAATCGGCTAATATAATGTAGCATCATCTCGCCGCATCCCCGCGCCAAGAGGTGTACTCGCGCGGGCGGCTAAAGTCGTGCTCGACGCGGCGGTCGCCGCCGGGGCGTCGGAGGGATCATCGGCCGGATCGACGAACCGAGCCTCGAAATGACCAACATCGTGATGAAAGAGGCTGACATCATCCACGCCACAGGCGGGCCGGGGATGGTCAAGTCGGCCTACTCTTCAGGCAAACCCGCCCCCGACGTGCACTCCTGTTCTTCCACCTCTCTGGCGACACCGCCATCGCGGACAAGTACCTATCCATATTCTGCAAAAAGAGCGATACCGCGAGGCAGTATGTGGAAAAATGGCTCTCCATCGTGGCGGCCTCGCGGCTTCTCAAAGCTAAGCCGGAGGAAAAGGAACTTTTGATGCACTGGGCCAATGTGGTGGAGTATGTGTGTGGTTGGGAAATGCGAGACATTTTGCGATTGAAACAAATCTTGATTTTGGGGCTGTAACAAAAGATTTCTTTTGTTGTAGCCCCGTCCCTCGGCTCTTTCTACCGTAATCCAATTAAGCGCTTTAAAAAAATTAACCTCTATATTGTCGCGGATATTATATTTTAAATGGCGTATTTTGAAAAATGTCTATATCAAGTGAGGTAAGATGCGGATTTTGGAAAAGAATCGGCATATCGTGGAAGAAATGACCGAGCGGCTCAAAAAGTTGAAGCCCTGCAAGATTGTTTTATTCGGCTCATACGCGAGAGGCACTGCGACGGAAAACAGCGATTTGGACGTGATGGTAGTGTTGGATTCAAATGAGCGTTCTAAAAATTTTGATGAGTTTATAGAGCGAGGCAAGCCGGTATCTGCGGCTGTTCGCGAACTCAGAAAAACAATGCCCATGGATTTAATCGTTTATACGCTCGCTGAATTTGAGTATTTAAGAAAGGAAAAAGATTTTTTCGTTGAGGAAATTATGGAAAACGGAAAGGTTCTTTATGAAAAATAGTACCAATGGGTGGATATTTTTTGCCGAAAATGATATGATGATGGCAGAATCCGCTACGGGCGAGCCACGGTTGACAGGACAAGTTATTTTTCATTCTCAACAGGCCATCGAGAAATACCTCAAATCATATTTGGTAGAGAAAAATGTTTATTTCCCCAAAACCCATGATTTGCCGACGCTTTATGAATTAGTGAAGAAAATTACGGATTGTAATATTGACGAAATTATGCTGGAACAGATAAGCAACATATACACAGCGACTCGCTACCCAAACAACATTGGACTTTTGCCGGGCGCTCAAGTTCCAACAGTAGAAAAATCAAAAGAAGTTTATGATTTCGCAAAGAATCTTGAACGCCTTATCAAGAAGGAATTAGGCGTGTGAAATCGCTCTTATTCGATTTCAAAATTCTCCGAGCTGAAATTACTGTAATAGCGCCCGCTTGCCGCGGTAAATTTTATTATTATATAATCCCCGCCGTCCGCCCCGTCTTTGTAGTACATTGAGTATTCGTCCTTCCAAAGTTCTTTCTTTATTTTTTCATCTTCCAATACCTCCATAGTCCCTTTCAGCATTACTCCTCGAAAAAAACGTTTGTCGCAAAAGTATATACATGCTTTGGAATTTTGTCTATATTGCCTTATTCTCATTGACGGACTATTAGTGTGCCAATAGAATGTTTTTATCCCATCCCGTTTACAAGGCGGCAACATTGCCTTAGTATTGGGAAAACCGTTCTCATCGACGGAACTTATAAAACAGACGCTTTGCTTATCAATTAAGTTGCCGATTGTTTCTTCCGGATTTTTCATCATTTTTAAGTCCCTTTCGGATACTGTCCGTAAAAATCTTCCTTAGTGTATACGCCGAAATCAACAATCGGCTCACGTATTCCGTCGTCCACATAATCTCTGAAAAGATACGCCAAAGAACCGTCATCTATGACGTCACATTCTTCATCCGGCGCTAAAAGAATAGCCGTACCCTGCTCGGAGACCTTTATTCGTTCAGTCCCAAA
>LIUJ01000138.1:0-501 GCA_001462255.1 Fibrobacteria bacterium GUT77
AGCGAGAGCAAGACCAATACTTCCAAGGGCACCGAGTTGGGTTTTAGCGCCGGATCGTCTAAGCTCATACCGTCCATGGAGTTCGGCGCGAGCAATTCCGCCAAGTACGACGGAAAGGGAGCGACGTCGCGTTCGGGCAGTCTATCCGCGACGGTCACGGCGAGAGTGATAAAAGTATTGGAGGGCGGCAACTTGGTGATAGAGGGCAGCAAGACGGTGGAGATCAACCAGGAAAAGGAGATAATAAAGATCAGCGGAGTGGTAAGGCCGCAGGACATACAGAAGAATAACATCGTTTACTCGACAAGCATAGCCGACGCCGAAATCACATACGCCGGCAACGGTACGGTAAACACTGCGGCAAGGCCCGGATTCTTTACGAGGCTTGCGAATTGGTTATTCTAAATAAACGGAGACAGTTTCAAATTTTGTGTAAACGTTCTTTTTTAAAAGTCGTGACTTTCTGGATTGGCTTCGCCGAAATAAACAAGTTGCTTCGCT
>LIUJ01000138.1:736-8194 GCA_001462255.1 Fibrobacteria bacterium GUT77
AGCGAAGCGACGAAGCAATCCGGTCATATCTGACAAAACCCATTTACACAGATTTTGGGACAGTCTCAATAAACCGGTTCAATATCAATACAAACAAATAAAAAGGCGGAGGAAATATGAACGGTATCAACAAGTTTGCGAAAATTGCGGCGATCATTCTATCGGTAGCCGTATTGGTAAGTGCGCAAGGTCAAGGCATTCGCATAAAGGACGTGGCGTCCGTCTCCGGGCTCGAAGACGTTCAGCTCTTCGGTTACGGTTTGGTAGTCGGCCTTGCCGGTACCGGCGACCGCAATCAAACGGTCTTCACCGAACAGACGATAGTCAACATGCTCAAGAATATGGGCGTGGAGCTCCCGGAGCGGCATATTCGGGTGCGCAACGTGGCGGCGGTTATGGTTACCGGTCAGCTCGCGCCGTTCAAGCGCAAGGGTACAAAGTTTGACGTTACGGTTTCGTCTATGGGCGACGCGACGAGTTTGGAGGGCGGAACGCTTATTCTCACGCCCATACAGGGCCCCGACGGCCAGGTTTACGCTTCGGCGCAGGGCCCGTTGGCTACCGGCGGATACGACTTGCGTGATCGCGGTCTCACGCATATCAAGAAGAACCATGTCTGCGTGGGCAGGATTCCGGGCGGCGCCATTGTTCAGAAGGAGTATCAGTTCAACGTATTGAACGGCGGCGATCTGTCCATTTCCCTGCACAGCCCCGATTTCTCGTCGGCGGTCTCTATGGCGCAGTCTATCAACGCCCAGTACGGCGTGGCCGGCCTCGCCAGGGCCACGGACGCCGCCACGGTGGAACTCGACATGACTAGGGCCGGCGCCGGCGTATCGCCGATGGAGTTTTTGGCGAGAGTGGAAAACATGACGTTTGAGGTGGCTTCGCAAGCTAAGGTGGTGATAAACGAGCGCACCGGTACGATAGTAGCCGGCGGCACGGTACGCATATCGCAAGTAGCCGTTACCCACGGCGGGGTAAAAGTGGAGGTAGTTAATTTACCGGAAGTGATACAACCGGTTCCATTCGCTTTAGGCCGTACAGAGGTAGTGCCGAACCCGGCCATGGTAGTAGAAGAAAAAGACGCGGAGATGGTAGTATTGGATTCGACGACGACGGTATCGGATTTGGCGCAAGCCCTAAATTCCTTAGGAGTAACGCCGCGTGACGTGATAGCGATATTGCAAGCAATCAAGGAAGCGGGGGCGTTACACGCGAATTTGGTTATACTGTAAATAAACGCTAAAACTCAAAAAGGAGGTATGCCTATAAGTCAACGGTAACAGGTCTTAAAAGGTTTCTCAATCCTGTGCAGTACGGAAGTAAAGCGGTAAAGCGGTAATCAGTAACAGGTTTCTCAATCCTAAAACGCCGTATTGATGCGGCCTCCGGACGCGGAGCCGCATCATTAAAAGCGTTGGCAGTAAAGTCGGTAAAAACGGTTTCTCATTTCTAAGGTCTGACCCGCAAGGACGTGCGATTGAGCGCATGGACGCGCTCCGGCCTTTAAAAACGTTAGGACAGTGCGGAGGTAAAAATGCAGATAAGCGGAATAAACAGATATAGCGAGATACAGGCGGTTTACGCGGCGAAGATCAACCGCGAGACTAAGAGCATGGCCGTAGTCAACCTGAACGAAGGCAAGGCGCTAAGCGCCGACGAGGCCATTGTTATGGCGGAGGAGGCGCGGAAAAACGGCGAGACGTTTAAGGACTACATGGACAAGGCAATGAGCGATTTATCCCAGCAAACGGCTTAATCGGCGCGTCGTCAATACCCCACGAAGCAAGCGCCGCTTGCCGCCGCGGTAGAGAATCCTTGTTTTGTCTCCCCGTAGACTTCGGCGCGTAAATAATATTTATCTCCTGAAGAGCGGGGGATATGGTCAACTATAGGAACGGTTACGTCGTAAGTATCGTCGGGTAAAGAATGTCGCATAATGATTTCTTCTTCGGATGTTCCCACCGTTCCCTTTATCACGATTATCGCGCGTAACGATCCGAATTCCTCCGTGCCTACGGCGCGGACGCCCAAATGATTCGCCGTATCGTCGTTGTTATTATCGGTATTGCCGTCAATGTCACGGTTATCGCTTATACGTACGGATATTCTCGAACTCACAAGCGATATGTCCCTACGCCGGGTGTCGCATATCGACACGAACGGCCCGTTTGTTATAAACGCCTCCCCGTTCCGCACCCCGTCAACGATTCCCTTGGCGTCAACTCGCTTTCCGTATACCCCTGTTCTTGCGAATCCCATGTACCTGTTCTCATTCTCATACAGTCGCAGAAACGGTACGGCGATTGCCCTATATCTGTTGAAATCGCCGTGCGCGTCGTTTCCGGCGAGAATAGGGATTTTTTGTCCTTTAAGCAACATAGACACCCATAATCGTTTGCCGCGTGTCCACGTGTCGCCGAAGTTGCCGTTGACCCCCTGAATTCCGCCAAGTCCGTCGCGTAGATCGGATTCGCCCCACTCGCCGCGCCTCAAGAAAATCTTTTGAAACGCTCCGGTCCTCGATCCGGCGTGCGCGGCGAAAGACACGCCGCCCTGTCTCTCTATTTCGCGAACGGCTTCCGCTATCGTCAACTGTTTGTTCGTGTAAACGCTCTTTCGCGCCCCGTCGAGCGTTCCGGGTATGTACTCTGATATGCCCAAACCGCACAAGTGCACGACCTTGTTCTTCGAGTTCAAAACGGAGACCTCCTCGCTCGGAATCATCAGCGTTTCGCCGTTGTAACCGTTGACGACCGAGTCTATGTACATCCCCCACATGCGCGTATCCTTGTCTTGCCGCAGATAATCGTCCGGGGAGCAGGCGAGGTCGTAGGAGTGGTCGGTAGCCGCGACGAAGCGCAGTCCGCTTGCCGCCGCGATCTTGTCGATAAGCGCTACGGGCGGCCCGAACTCGACGTGGCTGCGGGAAAACGCGGTGTGGCAGTGCAGGTCGCCGTAGTCGCAAAGTCCGTCGCCGGGATAATCGCCGTCGGTGATAACGCACCGAAACGGCAGTTTGGTCGACGTGACCAAGTTGTCGTTCAATACCGCTACAACACGCCCGAACGGTCGCCCGTTTTTCATCCGTTTATACCTCAAACAGGCGTTGACAAACACCTCTCCCTCTCCGCCGATACGCTCTTGCGGGAGTATCAATATGTAGGCGTCGGTCTGCGCCTTTAACGGGTGCTCAACACGTGAGGTATTGATAACCGGCGGATCAAAATCAAAAAGAACGGGTTTACGGCCTATGCGCGAAACCGTTATTTGTACGGATTCTATTTGAATGGGATACAGATGAATGTCATTAACAAGAAGCGCGACCGGAAACCCTCCGTGACCGATACGGAACCTACGCGGCAAATCAAACACCGCCTCCGGCTCGCGCCTAAAGAGCGCGCTCGGCATCCCCCTAAAAAAGCGGAAGTGCGTTTCGGCGTATAGGGCGGCGGGAAGCAGGGTTTCTATCATCGTCAGAGCCGAACAAGCGGTTACACGTACAATGCGCGAAAGCGGCGGTTGACCGCCTATTTTACATAAAATAATGTTTTTTGCCGGAGAACGCAATGTTTTTCGCGTTTTTTGTAGGATTAACCGCGATAGTCTTTTTCTATAGGCGCCGTTTACCGCTTTTTTATCCGTATCGCCGGGAAAAAATTTCCTACCCGCTCGCCCTTACACCCTTAAATCGCTCTAAAAACAACGTTTTTTCGTTCAAACCGGTCATTGGCACGATAATTGCTGTTAATAAAGGTCAAAGGAGAAATGTGCCATGCGAATCGACGGCTTTAATATGGACTATAACGCGACACGCGGCTTGGAAGCCAAGGGCTCCGCGGCTCAAGGCTCCAAAGCCGCGCAGGTCGCCAAAGAGTTTGAGGCCATGTTTACATCTATGATGTTCAAGGCCATGCGCGGCACCGTGAGCGAAAGCTCCCTTATCCGCAAAAGCGTCGGGGAGAACATTTTTACCGAGATGCTCGACGGCGAGTACGCCAAGATGAGCGCCGAGGGCGGGGTGCTCGGACTTGCCGCCCTAATACAAAAAGAGATAGATCGTTGCGAAGGCAAGTCTTCGACGCCGAACGGGGACGCTTCCGCTTGGCCGACCGGTCGGCGCAACCGCGCCTCTTGGTCGTACACGCCGGCGGATACGACGGCGCTTATAGATAAGGTACGCGGCAAATGGGAGTCCGTGATTTCCGCCGTTTGCGACCGCTTTGGCGTGGATAAGGACCTTGTAACGGCCGTCATCGCTCGCGAGTCGGCCGGCAACCCGCACGCAATTTCTCCCAAGGGCGCCAAGGGGCTCATGCAGCTTATGGACGGTACCGCCAGGGATATGGGCGTAGGCAGTTCCTTTTCACCCGTAGATAACATTACCGGCGGCGTCAAGTATCTAAAAAATATGCTCGAATCGTTCAACGGCGACGAAAAGCTCGCCTTGGCCTCTTACAACGCGGGGCCCGGAGCCGTTAAAAAATACAACGGCATCCCGCCGTATAGGGAAACGCAGGAGTACGTGCGCGCCGTGCTGGCTCTTAAGGCCAAAGCCGCCGAGGGCGCGTCAAACGCCGTTGCGACAAACGAAAATAACGCGGTCAACGCGGAAAGCGGGGCAATATAATGGAACAGTCAGATCTATTCAACGAACTGCTCGTTATCCTTACGCAGGAGAACGACATTCACCAAAACCTGATAGACGCCGCGACGGACATACACGGTTGCGCCCGCGGCGACGACATCAACGGTTTGAAGCGGAATTGCTCGATCTTCGACAACCACATCAGCGGGTTGGAGAAGTTTGAGGAGCGTCGCGTCGACGTTTGCGAGCGGTTGCGTTGCGTTTTGGGCGATAAGGCGCCCTCCGGCCGTCTGCTTTCCATAATAGAGCACAGCGAACCGCCGGTACGCGACAAGCTCAAGAGCCTAAGGGCGGCGCTTATGGAGCGGGTGGAGAAGCTCAAGGCGCTCAATACGTCGAATATCGTGTTGTTCAAAGAGACGTTGAGCGGGATTGGGGCGTCTATGGATATGATAAAATTGTCTATGACCCCAAAGACCGGGTACCGGTACAAGGGCGACATAAAACCGCGCGGCAGTAATGTGTCGCTCTTCAACGAAGTAGTTTGAAAGGGGCGGAAAAATGACACTTTTTTCCATTTTAAGCGTAGGAACCCGGGCGTTGCAAACCTCGCAGCTCGGAATCGACGTTACGGGGCAGAACGTCTCCAACGCCGACGTTGACGGATACTCCCGCAAGCGCATAAACCAGGCGACGATGTACGCCTACGACTCCACCTACGGTCAGATGGGTTTGGGCGCGCGCGTGGTCAACATCGAGAGAATGCGCAACGTATTTTTAGACGAGCAAATCCGCAAACAGAACTCCGAGGTCGGCTACTTCATGCAGGTCAACTCGACCTTCAACCGCATGGAGGCGATTCTAAGCGAACCCAGCGATTTCGGCGTTATGCACTACTTAGACGAGTTCTTCGACTCTTGGGAAAACCTCGCGAACAATCCCAAGGACATTTCGGCGCGCACTATGGTTAGAACCAACGCCCAAATGATGATCGACAACTTTCACAAGGCCGCCGCGGAGCTCGCCAACCTGCGCGAGCAGAAGAACGAGGAGATCCCGGTACGCGTCGCCCGGATCAACCAAATATCATACGAGATTAGGAACCTGAACCAGGAGGTCGCGACGGTGGAGATCGGCGACCAAAACGCCAACGACAGCCGCGACAGGCGCGAGGTGCTCCTTAAGGAACTCTCGCAACTCATAGACATAACCGTGGTGGAGAATCCGATGGGACAGGTAACCGTTACCACCGGCGGCAATGTTTTGGTAGCGCCCTCTTTTATGCAGAATTTGGAAACCATAACCGTGTCCCGTGAGATGGACGACGGAACCGTAATCAGAGACATGGGCATTCGCTTCGCGGACACGCGGATGGACTTCATTCCGGCCGGCGGGCAACTCCGCGGGCTCATAGACAGTCGCGACATTTATATCCCGGAGTACCAGGCCAAGCTCGACGAGCTCGCCGCCGCCATCATAAAGGCCATTAACGACGTTCACACGCAGGGCTACAATCTAATGGGGCACAGCGGGTTTAAGTTCTTCGACGACGCCGTTCAAGAGAAGATAGACGACAGAACCGGCGTTAAGCTTTACTTTCCCAAGTACAACACGGCCGCGACTATTAAGCTGGCGCCGGAGATACTCCAAGACGTGCAGAATATAGCGGCGGCGTCGGAGCAGCAGTCCATAAGCCGCGGGACGCCGCTGACGGTCAAACCGTCGCAGAGCCGTTTGAACGCGTCGATCTCCATAGCCGCGTTAAACACTCCTATGTTGTTCCACCCGGCCGGCACGTTGCCGCTTGAAGGCATCATTCCAAATTCCGTCGCGGTAATCGACGAAAACGGCAAGGAGTTGCTGGAGGGCACCGATTTCGACATCGACTACTCTACGGGTGAAATTACGCTTATGAATCCCTCCGAGTTAAACTTGCGGCTCGACATAAGCTACAAAATCAACAACATAGCCGTAGGCAACACCCCCAGCTACGCCTACGGTCAGGAGGCGGTGCAGTTGGTTCGCGAAGACGATCCTAAAACGCCCGCTCGCAATATAATAGCCAACAGCGTTTCGGTAAAAGTGGTGACTAAAAACGGTGTGGCGCTACCCCCCTCCGATCCCGCGAGGATCGTGCTGACGGAGGGCGTAGACTACGTTATAGACTACACGTTCGGCACCTTTCAAATGTTGCACAACGGCTACGACGGCGAAGAGTTTTCAATAGATTTCCAATACTACTTGGGCGGCTTCAAAGGTCCCGACGACAACACCACGGCCATCGCCATTTCCCAGTTGCGCAACGCCCTAACCATGACGCCGGACGGCATAGGCAATCCAACGGCCACCTTCACCGAGTATTTCAGCTCCGTGGAAGGTCGTTTGGGCCTAAATACCCTACAGTCCGACTCAAACCTGCAAACGCGCGTATTCCTAACGGAACAATACGAGACCCAACAAGACAGCATATCCGGCGTTTCGTTAGACGAGGAAATGGCCAACCTGATCCGCTACCAACACACCTACACGGCGGGGGCAAGGTTGATTACGACGGTAGACCAAATGTTGGAAGTATTGTTGAATATGTGATTAGGATTATAGATTTTGACATTGTAGGGAAAAATAGGGCGACCGAGGACGGTCGCCCCTACAATGTGAAAGATGTGTCGTAGGGGCGACCGTCCCGGTCGCCCGTGTTTAATGAAAATGATTTTAAAAGGAGGCATAAAATGAGAATAACTTTCGCAACCGTCAACCGCAACGTCCAGCGCAACCTAAGCCGTCGCTACTCCGACATGGTTGGACTTCAGGAACAGCTTTCCACCGGCAAGCGCCTCCGCAAACCCTCCGACGACCCCGTCGACGTG
>LIUJ01000139.1:0-240 GCA_001462255.1 Fibrobacteria bacterium GUT77
CATTTTGGCTTGTCATATTTTGTTATAAATCAAAGAATTACGCCAAATTACCTAATACGAATATTACATGCCGTAACAACATTATATCGTTCCGTAATCCCTCGCTGTTTATGCGTTTTTTCTCTCACGCACACTATTGCCGTGCCCGATTACGGGGTCAATAGAAAAGATTAACCGTGTGATATAATAATAACTTAACACTCTTTGAAGGAGAGCTTATGCGAATCATTAATCGGTATG
>LIUJ01000139.1:579-8090 GCA_001462255.1 Fibrobacteria bacterium GUT77
AATTCTTGGTGTTATGATGATGATAATTCCATCTGTGAGAAATACGGTAGGTTGTACGACTGGAATACGGCGAAGACGGCTTGTCCCGCCGGCTGGCATTTGCCGTCAAGAGAAGAGTGGAACGCGTTGGCGACGACGTCCGGCGGTAAAGCGGCCGGTAAGGCGTTGAAGTCGACCGACGGATGGAATGAAAACGGTAACGGGACGGATAAGTACGGATTTTCAGCTCTGCCGGGCGGCGGTCGCGGCTTCGACGGCAATTTCTACGGTGCCGGTAGCTACGGCGACTGGTGGACGGCTACTGGGGACGGAAGCGACGGCGCTTACAATAGGGGCATACGCTACAACGGCGATAACATGGACGAACGCGACATCGGTAAGAACTACGGTATCTCGGTTCGTTGCGTAGGTAACTAAGTTTATTAGGGGAGTTCGCCATTCGGTCTTCCCCTATTTAATCACCCCGCTCATCCTCAAAAAAAACAGGAGTTTCGGGAATCGGTGTAAGTCGAGAATTTTTTGGATTTTGCGGTGGCATATAGTATATTATGCGAATATGAAAACGGAAGATATCCTATCAATCGAGGAGAGCGGAGAGAACCGCATAAACCTTGTCCGTGACCGCCTGTTTTGGCAAGCGTGGAATCGTAGCGCTTTTTTGTTCGTCAATCACATAAAAAAGTATCAGGTGCACAAGCGTTTTGTGCAAAAGGTGTCTCAAGACGTGGCGTGGCTGGGGTTTCCAAAGACCGCGCTTGACACTATTGAGAACGCGGTTAGGGCAAAGGGGTGGTCGTTTGAGCGTATAAGCGGCGACCATATAATCATCGGCGGCGTTCCGCAGATAAACGGTTACGAGAAGTGGTGGGCCGGCATTGTCAAGCCTCCCAAGGTGATTATGGCGCAGGCAGAGCCGGGGGTGAAATCCGGTAAGCGGCCGGACGGCAAGCCGCAACTTTTGCCGGCTTACAAAGCCGCCTACGATCTTTGTCTGCACGTTTACAAGGTCACGGCCAAGATACCCAAGGAGTACCGCTACGAGCTTGGGGCGCGGGTTAGGGACTACGCTACGGATATCGCGGAGGAGTTGCATTTAATGAGCCAAGCGGCGGTTTCCGATAGGGGCGGTAACCGAATCGACGCGTCGTCGATAGCCGGATGCGCCGACGTGATTCACAGATTAAGAATAGATATCAGAATTTTGCATGACTTGCGCTTGATGGGAATAAACCAATGGGGATTTCTGAATAGTCGTATTGAGGACTTGTTGGAATTACTCAGGGCGGAATTCCGCCGGACGGCGACCGAAATTCCGACGGTAACGCTTACGACCAAAACACAAACCGCGATGACAACGACGTGAGCGACGACAAGGACAACGGCTTCTTCGCGCGTTGCCCCGATGACCGTGCGGGAGGAGACCGTCAATCGGCCTCGTCCTTGTTTTTAGAGTTGCGCAAGGCCTACCTTGACGCCCGCAGACACAAGCGAAGTACCGTCAATCAGCTCAAATTTGAGCGTAATTTGGAACGCGAGCTGTTGTCGTTGGAGAGAGAATTGCGGGAACGCAGTTACGAACTGCGGCCAAGCGTGTGCTTTATAAATGAGTTGCCCATAAAGCGCGAGATTATTGCCGCCGACTTTCGCGACAGGGTGGTTCATCATTTTTTATACAATAGGATTTATCCGATTTTCGATAAAAAATTCATCTACGACAGTTACAGTTGCCGGGTGGGAAAGGGCACGCTCTTCGGCATAAACAGGGCGCGGCGCTTTTTGAGATCTTGCGGGGCCGCCGGCGGCGATGTTTGGGTTTTGCGGCTGGATATTCGCGGATATTTTATGGCTATAAATAGGGAGATCTTGTTCAAATTGATAATGGACGGTTTGGGTAAGCCGGAGCTCGGCGATTCGGAAGACATCGATTTAACGGATTTTATGATTCGCAAAACCGTTTTCAACGATCCGCTCAAAAACGCGCGCTTCCGTAGCCCGCCGAGCGCGTGGTACGATTTGCCGAAAGACAAGTCGCTTAAAAACTCCGCCCCTAACTGCGGACTTCCCATAGGAAATCTCACAAGCCAACTCTTCGCGAATGTCTATCTCAATAGCCTCGACCACTTTGTAAAAAGGGAGTTAAAAATAAAATACTACGGGCGGTACGTAGACGATATGCTTTTGGTTCACGGCGACAAGACGGTATTGTCGGGCGCGGTTTCGCGGATTAGGGAGTTTTTATCAAATAAGCTGGATCTGACGTTGCATCCCCACAAGATAAAATTGCAACCTGCCGATAGGGGTTTCGCGTTCTTGGGAATGTATATATATCCCAACAGGGTTGTCGCGGGTAGACGGATATCCATGAATTTCAGAAATTGCGTATTCAACCCGAAATTCGATTACGGGTGTCAGAGCGTAAGGGTTCAGAGCTATTTGGGGCTGCTTTCGCGCTTCGGTTAACGGCGGATCGGATTTTTTTGCGGAAAAATTGACATTAACGCTCTTTTATAGTATATTACGGGGGGCGTATAGTAAATATAAAAGCAAAGCGCGGCGATGTTTAACGAGCGAGAACGCAAAAAATGTTTTGGAACGAACAATGGCGTTGCCGCGGCGGACGGTAGAGAAGGCGTGTCCGTTCGTATAGTTCGCGAAAGGAAAAAATATGAAACGAACCGCCGCGTTTGTTTTTTTTACGTGTTGCCTGCTCTGTCTCGTTTGCGACGACGAGTGGGCCTATAACATCAAGTATGAAATCACGGGGACGGCCCCCAAGGGCGGGGTTAGGGCGCTTATCGCCAACGAGTACGGCGACGACGAGGAATTCAGCAGCGTAAAGCTTCCGTGGGTTAAAGATTTTGTTGTGCAATTCCGAGACGATACCTACTACGGCGGAAAGTTCACGGGCGGCGTCTTTCCGGCGTACGTGTCCGCTACCATTGTTCAATACGGCAGCGTTACGGCAAAGATTTACTATCGCGGGGCATTGGTCGACAGCGTTTCGGCGAGCGGCAGGAACGGCGTCGCTACGGCGCGGTACGGGGTGAAATTGAGGTAGCTTCACGATGTCTTCAAACGAATCTACGGATATCGACGCGCGGGTGCGAGAGGCCGCCGGCATCATTCGCCGCGGCGGGGTGGTCGCGTTTCCCACAGAGACCGTGTACGGGCTTGGGGCAAACGCGTTTGACGAAAAGGCTGTGGCCCGCGTCTTTGAGGTCAAGCGGCGACCGTATTTCGACCCGCTGATTCTGCACGTAGCCGAACCGGATTGGCTTGGCGATTTGGCGCTTAACGTCCCCAAGGCCGCCTTAAAGCTGACCGACGCGTTTTGGCCGGGGCCGCTTACCGTCGTTCTCCAGAAAAAATCCGTCGTCCCCGACATCGTGACCGCCGGTTTGCCGGGCGCGGCGTTGCGGATGCCGTCAAACGAGATCGCCCGCGCCTTAATACTCGCCGCCGGCGTTCCGATAGCGGCGCCCAGCGCCAACTTGTTCGGCTCCGTGAGCCCGACGGCGGCGGAGCACGTGCGGGCGCAACTCGGTACCGCCGTGGACATGATTATCGACGGCGGGGAGTGTGAGGTGGGGATAGAGTCTACAATAGTCTCGTTTTTGGACGATAAGCCGGCGCTTCTGCGACCGGGCGGGATAGCGCTTGAGGATATTGAGGCCGTTATAGGAGAGGTGGTTATACCGGGGAAAGACGAATTGGTCAACCGGTCGCCGGGGCGTAGCGGGACGCACTACGCGACGTCTACTCCGTTAGTGCTGATAGGCGGGATTGACGAGATAAACGGCATTTGCGTTAATGGCATAAACAATAAAAGCGGCGCTAACGGTGTTGATGAGGCAGACGCCGGCGCGGCGCGTGTCAATTCGTCAAAACCGATTAAAAAAATCGGCCTGCTGGCGTTCTCCTCGGCGTCCGTTCCCGATCCCGCCGCTTTGCCGCCCGCCGTCGTTGGTGTGGAATACCTATCTGCCGTCGGCGACCTCCGTGAGGCCGCCTGTCGCCTTTTCGCCGCCATGCGCAGGCTCGACGGGGCCGGGGTTGACGCGATAGCCGCGTTGCCCGTACCGGTAAACGGAATTGGGTTGGCGATAAACGACAGGCTCGGTCGGGCGGCGCTGAAATGACGGTTTGCGGCGGCTGCCGTCGTGACCGTCGCTTAAACGGTAAAAATGTTTTGCGGTTGGGTTGAATTAAATGTATATTTAGGGCACGGGTTTATTGATAGGCGGCGCGGGTTTTAGGCGCGTAGCGGAAAAAAAGGCTGGGAGATACGATTATGGCGAAGGATTGGAGCGACGGTTTGAGGCGCGTTTTATTGTCAATCGGTATTGTGTGCGCCGTATTTTTACCCGTCGCGTCGGCGGCGGACAAGGGTGTAAGCACGCTCAAAATGGTCTTTGCCGGCGACGTGATGGGGCATGACATGCAGATTACCGCCGCCAAGCGCGACGGCGGGGACACCGCCTACAACTATCACCCGCCGTTCCAGTGGGTTAAAGACTACATTTCCGCCGCCGATGTGGCGGTCGCCAATTTGGAGGTGACGCTTGGGGTTACGCCCTATACGGGATATCCGCAATTTTCAAGCCACGAGTCGCTGGCCGCCGCTTTGCGGGACGCGGGGTTCGACGTGTTGCTCACCGCCAACAACCATACGCTTGATCGCGGGAAGCGGGGGGTTATGCGCACGCTCGCCGTGCTCGATAGCCTCGGTATACCGCATACCGGGACATTCAGAGATTCTGCGGAGTTTGCCGCAAACTACCCGCTGATCGTCACGAAAAACGATTTTCGGTTGGCGTTGCTCAATTACACCTACGGAACCAACGGCATAACGGCGGACAAGCCGAATGTGGTGAATTACATTGATACGTCGCGAATAGCCGCCGACCTTGCCAAGGCGCGTAGCTTAAAGCCGGATTATACGATAGTGTGCGTTCACTGGGGCGAAGAGTACAAAAACGTTGAAAACGCCGAACAGCGCCGGTTGGCGGAGTTCTTTGTCCGGCACGGCGCCAACCTTATTGTGGGGTCGCACCCTCACGTCGTTCAACCGCTTACGAAAATACCCGTGGCGGGCGCGAACGATTCGGTTCCGGTCATATACTCGCTTGGAAACTTCATATCCAATCAGCGTGACCGCTACCGCGACGGCGGCGTTACGCTTGAAGTGTCGTTGACTAAAACAAACGGCGCGGTCGCGTTGCAGTCCGTAGGCTACGAGCCGTTTTGGGTGTATCGCTACAACGAGAACAACAGGGGCACGGTATTTCGCCTTATCGGGATCAACGACTACCTCAAAAATCCAGAACGGTATCCGGTTCTCGGCGAAAACGACAAAAAAACGATGATGCTTTTTTTTGAGGATACCAAGAAGATTATGGGAAACGTAGGAAAATAGGGCGGTTATAGACGCGTATAGTATAGAATCAACACCATATTCGGGATGGAAGGAGTTGGGTTATGATGACGAGGAACGCTGTAGTAAAAGCGCTGTTTTTTTTGTTGGTACCCATTGTTACCGTAATGTTGTGGGTGCTGATAAAGGGCGTCGGCGGGCGTAGGGGCGAATTGTCCGAATGCGAGTAGCGGCGTGGATCGGGGCCCCGTCGCGCGAACGAAAAACGTTCCTGTTGTTTGCGCTTGTTCGTGGGTTTTTGATTAATAAAAGGATGAAGGGCTAAAATGACGATTGTCGTTCCGCGGGACTACCATGGCATAAGCGCCTTGGAGAGTAGACAGGTGCAGTGCGTCACCAGTGACGACGCGTTGCGGGAAGACATACGCGCGTTGCGCATCGGGATTTTGAACATCATGCCCAAGGCGCAGACCTACGAGTTTAGCCTTTTGCAACCGCTCGGCCGTTCGGTCATGCAGATTGAGCCCATTTGGATACGCCTCCGCACGCACGCCTACACGTCAAGCGATCAAACGCATTTGGACAAACTGTACGTGTCTTTTGAGGAGGCTGTGGCGCGTTCGCGTTTGGACGGCCTCATCGTCACCGGAGCGCCGGTTGAGGAGATCCCATTTGAGGAGGTCAGTTACTGGGAGGAGATCAAGCGCATACTGAAATACGCCAAAAAGAACGTGGCGTCGACGCTCGGCATCTGCTGGGGCGGGCTGGCGCTGGCAAAGTATTTGGGGATAGATAAGGTAGCCTACGACAAAAAAGTCTTCGGCGTTTACAAGACGGTGAATCTGAACCGCGACCACCGCATAACCGGTGAGATGGACGACTGGTTCTGGTGCCCGCAAAGTCGCCACTCCGGCATAGACGACGCCGTGCTCGAACGCGAGCGGGACAAGGGGAACGTTAACCTGTTGGCCCACGCCGACGGCGCCGGGTACGTAATCTTTGAAAGCGCCGACACCCGCTTTTTAATACACTTAGGCCACCCCGAATACGAACCGGAACGTTTGGTGGAGGAGTACAATCGAGACGCGGCCAAAGGCAGGGCCGACGTGGAGCCGCCCCAAAACGTGGATCTAAAGAACCCGGCGAACCTATGGAGATCGCATAGAACGGAGTTCTTTACGCAGTGGATAAAGTATTTACACGATTCAACGTCGTATTAGGATTCTGCGGGATTAAGGTAATGATTATTAGGTATGGGATAAAACACCGGTAATGTCAATATTGATATCAATATCAACAAAAACGCATTTATTATGAACGTACACGAAAACATAACCACGAAAGACTGGCTAAAGTCTCGCGTTCCGCTGATAGCCGCCCGGCTCAACGAGGGGGCTCCGGTCGGCGACGAGCTTGATATTCAGGAGCGCAAAGATATATATAGGGTGTTTGACGAGATAATGACCGTCATATTTTTCGGCTACTACAGCAACAAGATTAAGCCTTCGGAGATGGCGGTCAACGCGCTCTCCGATAAGTTATATCAAATCGCGTCCGATATGGGCAGGCTCTTGCACAAGGCGTTCAGTTACCACTGCCGCGTCGACGGCGGTTGCGGCGGTTGCGACTGCGAGGAGCGGGCCGCTCACGCTCTTGTCGAGATGATAGAGTCGTTGCCGGAGATACGGTCTATGCTGTTTGAAGACGTCTCCGCCGCCCTCGCCGGCGATCCCGCCGCTAAATTCTTTGACGAGGTGGTTTTAAGTTACCCCTGCGTGGAGGCGATAGCCACGCACCGCGTAGCCCACCGCCTATACTCGATAGGCGTGCCGATAATTCCGCGGATACTGTCGGAACGCGCCCACTCCCGCACCGGCATAGACATACACCCCGGCGCCAGAATAGGCCCGAGATTTTTCATAGACCACGGAACCGGCGTCGTAATAGGCGAAACCTGCCGCATAGGCGGCAACGTAAAAATATACCAGGGCGTAACGCTCGGAGCCACCTCCCCGTTTGATAAAGACGGCCGCCCGAGAGTCGGCCAAAAGCGCCACCCCGACATAGAGGACGACGTAATAATTTACGCCAACGCGACGATTTTGGGCGGCGACACGGTTATAGGAAAGGGCGCGGT
>LIUJ01000140.1:0-726 GCA_001462255.1 Fibrobacteria bacterium GUT77
CGACCGGGACGGTCGCCCCTACGAATTTTTTCACCATAATTTATGAAAAGACAAAATCAATGCACGCTCGTTTCTTAGAAAAACTGATAACTCTGCTATTCGACGCCGTCGCTCTGAACGTGGCGTTCTTTACGGCGTATTGGTTGCGTTTTCGCTCCGGTTTCTTTGCCGTTCCATCCGAGATTCCCGCGTCTTTCACATACGTTGAGCCGTCGCTCATACTCTGCGCCGGTTGGATCGTGCTCTTCTATTTTACGGGGTTATACCGCGATTGGATAAAGGAGTCGCGTATAGACGAGTTTTTCGTTGTAGCGCGTACCGTTCTCGTCGGTTTGTTCATGATGTTCTTGGTTACCGGCGCGCCGCAGATAATGGAATTCGCGCAGACCGGCGACATACGGAAATTTTTGACGCCTACTAAGTTCGCCACTCTCTTTACCTACGGCGTCTGCATGTTGTTTTTTGCCAGCGTCGACCGTTTTTTGACGCATACCGTACTCGTCGCCCTGTTCTCCAAGGGGATCGCGGTGAAGAACGTGCTTATCGTGGGGGCCGATCGCGAGGGGGAGCAACTTTTAAACGATATAAACTCTTTTCCGCAGTTGGGGTATAAGGTTGTGGGCTTTATAGACGACAACGGCAATCGCCGAGGGAGTTTGTGCGCCGGATTGCCGGTGATGGGCACATATTCCGACATTCCGTCCGTTGCGGCTAAGGAGAGAATCG
>LIUJ01000140.1:1002-3330 GCA_001462255.1 Fibrobacteria bacterium GUT77
ATCCGGGCATTTTAAGACGAATCAAATATTCGGCGTTCCGCTCATGGTGTTGTTGCAGGATCACATGCCGCCGTGGGAGGCGCAGGTGAAGCGGATTATGGACGTCGTCGTGTCGCTATGCGTTATCGTATTCGGTTCGCCGGTATTGATAGGCGTGGCGCTGTTGGTAAAGCTTACGTCGCCGGGGCCGGCGATCTATTCGCAGGAGCGGGTGGGGCGCAACGGGAAAAATTACGTGATATACAAATTTCGTTCCATGTACATAGACGCGGAGAGCCGTAGCGGGCCGCAGTGGGCGTCTAAGAACGATCCGAGAATAACGCCGGTGGGGCGTTTCATCCGCAAGACGCGGTTGGACGAGTTGCCGCAGTTTTTCAACGTGCTGAAGGGGGAGATGAGTTTGGTGGGGCCGCGCCCGGAGCGCCCGTTCTTCGTTGAAAAGTTGAAACAGGAAATCCCGTGGTACGTGAGAAGGATAAAGATGAAGCCTGGAATTACGGGGTGGGCGCAGGTCAAGCACGAGTACGATTCGTCCATCGACGACGTAAAGCAGAAGGTGCTTTATGATTTATACTATTTTGAGAATATGTCCATAGCGCTGGATATAAAGATATTAATACGGACGGTGCTTGTGGTGCTTACGGGGAAGGGGGCGCATTGAGGAAACGGGTTGCTTTTGTCGTAGCGGGCCTTATTGTAACGATTGGGGTTTTTGCCCAAGCGCCTACGGTCGTCTCCGTTCCGGGGGGCGTTTTCAGCCGCGGTTCCGTTGAGGCCGGCGCGAAACCGGACGAGTCCCCCGTTCGTTCCGTCCGTATGTCGGGTTTTGGAATGACGGCGTCGGAGGTTACGGAGGCGCAGTACGGGCGTTGCGTCGACGGCGGACAGTGTACGCCGGCGCATTACGACGACGGTAACTGTTTGATTTGGTCGGGCGGCGGATTTCGGAAGGTGGTTGTTCCGCAAAATCTTCGCGGCAACGGGTTTCCTGTGGTCTGCGTGACGTGGCAGCAGGCTAAGGCATATTGCGCGAGCGTGGGGATGCGTTTGCCAACGGAGGCGCAGTGGGAGTACGCGGCGTTGGGCGGGGGCGGCGGGCGCTACGCGTGGGGCGACGCGTCGCCGGACGGTAGCCGTTGTCCGCGCGGGGCTCCGCAGGCGATCGGCGGTTTTGCGCCGAACGGTTACGGGTTGTACGACATGACCGGCAACGTGTGGGAGTGGACGGTCGATTTCTACGCCGCCGACGCCTACGAGAATTCGGCGGACGCGGATCCGAAAGGCCCGGACGCCGGGTATTACAGGGTGATAAGGGGCGGCGGTTGGTACAGCGGCCCGAATGAACTTAGAGTGCGCAACCGCCATTGGTTTGCGGCGGGCGGCGCGGAAGCGAGCGTGGGGTTCAGATGCGTAAAATGAATCTTGTTTTCGCGGCGGTATTCGCGGCGGCGTTGGTTCTCGGCGCCGTGAACGTGTTTACGGCCGTCGGCGGCGCCGATAAAGGCGGAATAAAAGCGGTTGACGTTGTAGGGGCGAGCGACATTAGTCGGCCTGTTGATAAAACCGGGACGGATGTCAACTATAAAAAAAATATGGTGCGTAGCGGACGCAAGATACAGGTTGACGGATTTTTGCTCGAATGGCGCGATGAGGACGCCAACGTTTGGCCCGGATCTAATTGGCGGTGGGACGCGGTAAGTACGGTCGACGGGGTGGCGGGGTACGTGTCGTTACCGGCGGGAGCGGTTAAGGATATGGGTATCAAAACGAATGACACCGTCATTAAAGTCGTTAACGATGTTGTTGATAATATAGGTAATAATGTTACTGATGATACCGTTAATAGCGGCGGCGCGAACGCGGTCGCTCGCTCCGATTTGATTCTCACCCTCCGCGCCGTCAACACCGGTCGTTCATTGAGTATAAAGTTCCCAGGTCAGCCCTCCGGCGAGCTTTTCGCGTTTGACAAGGGCGAGTTTGACGCCGGCGGGCCGCTTACGGCGGAGTGGATCGTCCCGTGGGAGTATTTTGACGACGACGAAGACGATTCGGCAACTTATGAATTGGCGCTCGACGCGGAGGGCGTCGGCGCGGGCGTGTTGCAACCTTTAGTGTTGACGGTCGTTGCCCCGAGCGAGCCGCGGGCGTCGGGCGGCCTTTTGACGCGCCTTACGATGGTCGCCCTTATTGTCGCGCTGACCGCGGCGTTGATCGTTATGCGGAGGCGACAGGTGAGGGAGAGGTATTAGATTTGACTTTTTGGTGACCGGATAATTATATTAATTGAATTAGAAGGAGGGTAATAAAATGTCAAAACAAATTAATGAT
>LIUJ01000141.1:0-992 GCA_001462255.1 Fibrobacteria bacterium GUT77
CAAGCCGCCCGACGACTTTATGGGATTGACGGAACGGCATTCCCTTTCGGACTAAATAATCAGCCATATCCGTGGCTAATAAGAACGGGTCTAAACCTTGCTTTATTCTATCGCTACGGACTTTAAGCGTGGCGATAACGTTCGCGAATATTTTTATTAACATGGATATTGTATTAATACTGTCAAACAGCGGTTCCTTGTCCTCTTGTAAATCTTTGTAATACGTCAGCCCGATCCCCTTAAGCGTAGTCGCCATACGCACATAGTTGCCGATTAATCGACCGCTCTTGCCCCTTATCAACTCCAACGAATCGGGATTCTTCTTCTGCGGCATCATGCTCGACCCCGTTGACCACGCGTCGTCGAGTTCCACGAAGCCGAATTCCTTCGACGACCAGATGATTAAATCCTCCGCGTAACGGCTTAAATGTATACCGATAGAGGCGATTGCGGAAAGCGCCTCTATGACGAAATCGCGTGAGGCGACCATATCCATGCTGTTTGTCGATACCGATGAGAAACCCAGTTCCGCCGCGATAGCGTCCCTGTCAACGCGGAAACCGCTACCGGCAATCGCTCCCGAACCCAACGGGAGAATGTCCGTTGACGTTTTAGCGTGATCGATACGGCTCTTTTCCCGTTCGAGGATAGAAAACAAAGACATCCAATAGTGCGAGAGCAACACCGGTTGCGCCTGCTGCAGGTGCGTGTAGCCGGGTATTATTACACTAATATCAGACTTGGCGCGTTCAACAACCGCTTGTTGAAGGCCCGCTATACATTTATTGATATCGGCAAGCGCTTTTTTCGTGTAGAGGCGCGTATCGGTAATGACCTGATCGTTGCGCGACCGCCCGGTATGCAACTTCTCCCCCGCCGCGCCTATGCGCTCCACAAGCAAACGCTCTACGGCCATGTGTATATCCTCGTCGGAAGGCAAAAAAGATATTTTGCCGCCGTCGTAATCGTCAAGTATGGATTTCAACCCGCCG
>LIUJ01000141.1:1176-6697 GCA_001462255.1 Fibrobacteria bacterium GUT77
ATGTCCTCTTTTATCAGCGCCTTGTCAACCGGTAAAGAGTTGTTGAACGCCTCCATCAATTTGTCGGTATCTTTACTGAAACGCCCGTCCCACATTTTCATGGTTATTTACCTATCCTCTCACCTATCGCTTTTCCGGCGGTTGCACTCCAAACAGAGCATTTGACAGTTTTCAGACGCGGTCTTGCCGCCTTGACTCCACGGGGTTACGTGGTCGGCTTCCATCTCATCCGTTTTGCATTGCTTGCCGCATTTGGCGCAGACGCCGTTTTGCCGTTCGTAGGCCGAACGCTTTTGACTATCGGAGAAACTACGAATGTTAAGATGCTTCTCTTCACCGGTTAAGACATATGTATAGATGCCTTTCTTGCTCGTTACATCATCGTCCATCATCAATTCGGCAATTTCGCTTTCCAATTTCGCGGCGTCGTACATTTTATTCTTGTATTTATCATAAAGCGCGCCCCAATTAAGACCTTTCATTTCTTTGCGATAGTTTTGGGGACAACCGAAAGTCAGGTTTATCCAATTAATTACGTTTTGAAAGTACGTCCACAACTCATTGGCGTTGGGGTCGTGCTGGTGTGTAGCCATATATGATTCTATGTTGCCGTCGCTTATCCAATCCAACGCCGTTTCTAAAATTTCTTGGCGTATCGGGGAGCCTGTTACATAGCCTTTCGCCATCGCGTAGGCTACGCAATTCCTTTTGCTAAACCAAGCTTTTGCGTCCATTAGCCAAGTACCGGTGTATACGGCATTTCTCAACTCTTGCTCGGTCAATTTTTCACCGGCTATGTTGATTATCCTAAACCAATCCAACTTTTCCTTGTCGTTGCCGTCGCAGAAATAAATCATTAGTTTGTAATCCAATATTTGCGCTTGTTCAACTGAAGTAAGATTGCTAAAACCCATCCGACGCCCGTCACCGTTCATCACATGAAAGCCATCCTTAACGAATTGACAAAAAGAAATAGTGCGTTGCTGACCGTCCAACACCTCATAAGTATCATCATCGGTGACAACCCAATACATGACATTGAGCGGAAAACCTTTCAGTATCGTGTCTATAACGGCGTTACGTTTTTTTTCGTCATAAACGAACTCGCGCTGATATTTCGGGCGTATGTTTAACCTCCCATTGTAACCTACAACGCCGTCTTCATCATTATCAACATAGTTGTTCGCGACTTCTCGAACGGTTATCTCTTTTAATTCAATTTTCATTGTATTACGCCTTTCTACGGATAATAATTCTTGCGTACATCGACTTCAATTCGCCGTTAACTTTAATAACGCCGCGGGCGTTTAAGTCATTATACTTAGGAGAGTCCTCGACCGTATATTTCTTCGTGCGCAATCCGGAAGAATTTTGCCTATCCGTTATCCCCAATATTTCAAACTGCGCTGGGTTATACTTATCCAAAAACGTAATAGGCACACACATCAAACCGCTCCAATCCACCGGAATATCAATAGTCTTAGATACCTCTATCGCATCATAATTGTCATAATGCGGGTATGCCTCCGGCGAATACGTTCTATACGACTTCAATTCCTCATGCCTTGCTTTATTGTCTATATTTGTAAACCAACGAACGCCTTTTACCCGAATGTATTTTATGCCCTTTTCGTCCACGCGAAAACCGGCCGCCTGCAACGGATAATAATCGGGAACCCTAAACTCCCTATCGCCGCTATGGATACTTTGACCGAGCCATAACTTATTTTCGCTTATCAGCTTGAACGTCTCTTTATATGTAATTGCGTTTACGTTTCCAAGAATTATAAACTTTTTGTCGTATTCCATCAGTTGCGCGACATACTCCCGAAACAGCGAAAACGGCGGGTTGGTAACGACAATGTCGCTCTCTTTAAGCAACTCAACGCACTCCGGCGACCGGAAATCGCCGTCGCCTTCCAATCGGGTCAGCGTGTTATTTTTGTTTTTGGCGAGCGAAATGACAATATCCTGCAAATCAAACGCCCCGTCATTGTTTTCGTCGAGCGCCTCGTTGATAATGATCTTATGAGGAACCCTCGTCGTCTTGTTTTCCGGCGTTTCGTGGTCAAACAACGACATTTGCGTATTGGCGATAGGCGATCCGATATAGCATGTGGCAATCAATTTCTTCAATCCAAGAATTTTGAAATCCAACGCAAAATACTTAAAAAAGTTGCTCTCATACGGGTCGTCGCAATTACAAAAAACGACTTTGTCGCGAAATTGCTCCTTATAATGGCGCAATTCATCGTCAATATCGGACATCTGCGTATAAAACTCGTCCGCTTTGTTCTTTTTAGCTTTATCGAATAATTTTGTAACCATAATCAAACACTCCATCTATATATGAACTGATTAATTACACACCCATAAACCATTTTTAGGCGTCCCTCCCCAAAATCGTCCCTACATTATATAATATACAATATTTTTCCCCCAAAACGCAAGTTTTACCCCCCTTAAAAGCCGCCCGTCCCACATTTTCATATCAATTCCCCTCCCAGCGCGTCCAACGCGAAAACTACGTGCGCCGCGATTCCCGTTTCCACGGCTCCCTCGTCCGGCAAGAATCTCGGGCTGTGTATCTCTTCTATCCGCTTTTTATTATGCGGCACTACGCCGAGGTATACGTACAAACCCGGCACGAGTTGCTGATACCTCGCGAAATCCTCCGCGTACATTGTGGGCGCGGTTCTGTCTACCACGCACCCGTCGCCGAGAAACGCTTTCATCCTCTCCCTAAACCTATCGGCCAATTCCGGGGAGTTGTAGCCGGACGGGTACGATTTCTCAAATGTAACGTTAGCGCTCGCTCCGAACGCCTTGGCGGTCGCCGCCGTCGATTCCTTAACGCGGCGCATCAGCATATCCTGCAGTTCATCGGAATAACTGCGCAGCGTCCCCTTCATAACGGCGGTATCGGGAATGATATTGCGCTTGGTGCCGGCTTGTACGCGGCCTATCGTCAGCACCGCCGGTTCGGCCGCGGGCTTTTCTCGGCTTATCAATGTCTGCAACTGTGTGATTACCGAGGCGGCGCAGGTTATCGGGTCTACGGCTTTTTCCGGGGTGGCGCCGTGACCGCCGCGGCCTGTTATCGTAATGTCGAAGTTCAACGCCCCGGCGTAGTCGCTGCCGGGTTTTATCCCTATATGGCCGCACTTGTGGTCGGCGGACACGTGGAGACCGAAGACCGCCGCCGCCTTCGCGGGGAAGACGCCCGCCTTTATCAGCCCGAGCGCCCCGCCCGGCTCCGACTCCTCCGACGGTTGGAAGAGGCATAGAACCGTCCCCTTAAAAAAACCTTTTGACTCGTGGAGTATTTTGGCCGCCCCAAGCAGTATGGCGGTGTGCATATCGTGCCCGCAGGCGTGCATGACGCCGGCGGTTATGGAGGCGAAGGGAATGTTGTTCTCCTCCTGAATGGGGAGGGCGTCCATGTCGGCGCGTAAAACGACGGTGGGCCCCTTGCCGCCGACTATTTTTGCGCTCACGGCGGTCTTGTCCAAGTGGTACTGCGCCGGAATACCCCAAGCGTTGAGCGTGTCGCGGACGAGACGCGCCGTCCCGAACTCCCTGCCGGAGAGCTCCGGCCGCCGGTGTATGATGCGGCGTATCCCGATTATGTCGGGGGCGATCTCGGCTATACGGCTTTTTATCGCGCGTTTGTCAATAACAGCGCCGACCTCAATCATAATGTCTTTGGCCATAATTATTATCCGGTTAATTGGTTAAAGGTCAAAACTTTACCGATACCCTCTCGTCTTTCCGCAACTCCGGCTTCGCCGCCGCCTCCGTCGCCAGCTTGTCGCACCGTTCGTTCTCCGCGTGCCCACTGTGCCCGCGTATCCACGCGAATCCCACTTTGTGCCGAGCCATAGCTTGTAGAAGCCTCTCCCAAAGATCCGAGTTTAGCGCCGGTTCCTTCTTGTTGCGCATCCACCCCATCGCCTTCCACTTCTTCGCCCACCCCTTCTCTATGCCGTTGACCACATACTGCGAGTCGGTGGTGACGGTCACATCGCACGGCTCCTTCAGCGACTCCAAGGCGACTATCACCCCCAAGAGTTCCATGCGGTTGTTCGTCGTTTCGGCGTAGCCGTCGGAGAGCTCTTTTACGTGCTTTTCGTACTTCATGACGACACCGTAGCCGCCGGGCCCCGGATTGCCGGAGCAAGCGCCGTCGGTGAATATCTCGATCTTCTTCATAATCACATAATATAAATGATTACGGGGGTACGGCGTCGCCAAAATATTAAAATATTGATACCCGGCAACATCGGCGGCGACGATACCGATACCAAAATAGTTTGCCTTTATGGGGCGGAATGTGTTATATTTATTATACCGACGACCGGCAATCGGCGCCGGTGTCAATATCAACAACAAACACCGTACAACCGACCGCCATGGGCAACGACAGCAAAACTTACGACTTTTTGATTATCGGTAGCGGTATAGCCGGTATCTCTTTCGCCATAAACGCCGCTCGGCACGGCTCCGTGGCGATGATTACCAAGAAGCACGACAGCGACACCAACACCAACTACGCGCAAGGCGGGGTCGCCTGCGTTTTGGGCGGCGACGACAGTTTTGAGAGCCATATACGCGATACGCTCGTGGCGGGGGCGGGACTATGCGACGAAGGGGCGGTGCGGATACTCGTTGAGGAGGGGCCTTTACGGATACGCGAATTGCTTGAATACGGGGCGCGATTCTCTTTAGACGGCGCCGCCGCCAACCCATATAGCCTGCAATTAGGGCGCGAGGGGGGGCACAGCGTCAACAGAATCGTCCACGCGAAAGACTTTACCGGACGCGAGTTGGAAGCGACGCTGCTCAAAAAACTGCGCGAGCTGAAAAACGTCTCCCTCCTCGAAAACCACTGCGCCATAGAACTCATCACCGGTCACCACATAAAGTGCGTGCCGAATCAGTACGAATGTTTCGGGGCATACGCGCTCGACTCCGTCCAAAAAAGGATTTTTCCCATAGGCGCAAAGGTGACATGCCTCGCCAGCGGCGGGGCGGGGCGCGTTTACCTGCACTCCACCAATCCGGCGATCGCCACCGGCGACGGCGTGGCGATGGCTTATCGGGCGGGGGCGGGCATAGCCAACATGGAGTTCATACAATTTCACCCCACCACCCTATTCCACGAGAAAGCCGAATCATTTTTGATATCGGAGGCGCTACGGGGGCACGGGGCGATACTGCGAAACGCGGCGGGGGAAGATTTTATGCCGAGATACCACCGGCAAGGATCGCTCGCGCCGCGCGACATCGTGGCAAGGGCGATAGACAACGAAATGAAGGTCTCCGGCTTGCCGTGCGTCTATCTCGACGTCAGGCATAAGGACGCGCGCTCCACCATCGAAAACTTTCCTCAAATATACAACAAATGCCTCGGCTTCGGAATAGACATAACGAAAGAACTCATTCCCGTAGTGCCGGCGGCGCACTACATGTGCGGCGGCGTATCGGTAGATTACAACGGGAATACCGATATAGAGAATCT
>LIUJ01000142.1 GCA_001462255.1 Fibrobacteria bacterium GUT77
TTTATTATCATTTCGTAAAGCGGCACGAGGTCGTTGCTGTCGTCGTCGGGGTCGTCTTTCGCGTAGCCGTTTTTGGCGGAGGCGTAGACCACCGGGAAGTCCAATACGTTATCCGGCGCGTTCAGTTTTACGAACAGGTCGAAGACTTGGTCGAGCACCCAAATAGGGCGCGCCGCAGGCTTGTCGATTTTGTTGATTACAACTATTATAGGCAATGACAACGCCAAAGCTTTCTTCAGGACGAAGTAGGTTTGCGGCATAGGCCCCTCTTGGGCGTCTACGACTAAGAGCGCCCCGTCCGCCATCTTGAGAACGCGCTCCACCTGTCCGCCGAAGTCAGCGTGGCCGGGCGTGTCTATCACGTTGACTAAGTGGCCACGGTAACGAAACGACCCGTTTTTGGCGGCGATGGTAATACCCCGCTCGCGCTCTAAGTCCATGGAGTCCATGAGGCGCTCAGCAACCTGCTGGTTCTCGCGGAACATACCGCTTTGGCGGAAGAGTTCGTCTACCAACGTCGTTTTGCCGTGGTCTACGTGGGCGATAATGGCTATGTTTCTTATCTTGTGTTGGTTCATATTACTTCTTTTTGTATTTTATATTCCTCTCTATCCACACGGCGGCGTCGTCTCTATTTACTATTTCCACTTGCACTTTTATTGTACCCTCGCGCGGAGGCAGGCCTACCTCGCCGCTGAAGGTTCCGTCTCTGTTCACGTTTAACGTTACGCCTAAGACATTTACCTTTGATCCCGGTTCGGCGGTTCCGCTGATTAATACCACCGGTTTTTTGACTACATCTCCCTCCGCCGGCGTGATTAGGCGCACGGCCGTGTGCACGTATGCTACGCGCATCGTGCGGACTACGGCTTCCGCCATCGTCTCACTCTCGGCTATGATATTAAGCGGGAACATTCCCGAATCCGGAGCAGGCACGGCCACCTTAAACGCGCCGTCTTTGCCGGGCGCGGCGGCGATGCCGTTTACGCTGATCTTGGCGCTCGCGGGGGTAACCACGCCGTCTATCATCACCGTATCGCCGGCATAGCAACTTAGCGTGTCCGGGATATCGCCGAGGTCAAGGCGTAGCTTTACTGCCACGGCCTCTTTCGGTTTTTCGTTCTTATCGCTCTTCTTGCTCTCCTTAATCGGCGCGGTCGGCTTCTCCCCTTTAAGTAGAAAAACCTTGCGCTTGTACCCTTTTGGAACATCCCTTACAACAAGCGCCGTCTGCTTTGGCGCAATCTCAACCATCTTGCCGTCGCCGACCTCTATGAATTTGCCCTTTTTGCCGATAGGCGCAACCAAAATCGTCCCGTCAAAAGCCCTAATCAGCGTGTTGGTATTTTTGGCCACCTCTACCTCGATAACCGTCCCCCTGATGGCGGCCGTAGCCGTCGGCGTCTCAAACCTCACGTCCGGCCTCTCGTGCGTGAGCTTCTTGACGTTGCCTACAAGGTTACCGTAAAACAGCTTGAACTTGGCGCTCACCGTAGTCTCCGGCGCGGCGCCCTTAGCCTTGGCCTTCTTCGTGGTAGCCCGCAAGACCGCGACCTCCACAAGGGCGTTCTCCTCAACCCTCAAAACCGTCCCGTCGGCCGTCTCAAGCCTGACCTCCGACTCCGCCCCCGTCTTAATCTCGCACTTCTCCCCCACAGCCATGCCCTGCCGCAAGTCCGACCACTCCTCCGTTATGCTCCCGGAAGCGGGGACGGCAAGCAACCCCTTAGCCACCGCCTTCTCGCGGCGCATCTTATTATAATCCGGGCTGTAACGCACCTGTACGCTACCCATAACCCCCGTAACCGTACAAGCGCGCTCCTCCACGACGTCGGCGGCGAAGATGGGCCAAACCGAAATCAACGCCAAAAGCAACGCCGTCCCGAACACTTTAGTACGAAATGCGGACATAAGAACCTCCGGTATAAAGACTTTTTTCATAAAAAATCAAGCACAATACATAAATATTTCGACAAAATGCCGGCTTTATTAACAGCCGATCCCCCATTCAAGAAACAACAAATATATATTATGCCGAGGACAAATACCGTTTTTTTATGGAATTTATAAAAAAAGGGAGGCGATTCGGAGAGTGCGGTACCGTCAGCCCGCCTTATCCTCTCCGACCAGCGTTTCGATTTCTTCGATCATATATAGGGGAATATCGTAAAGTTCCTCCGTTTGTTTGTAATCCGCGGTCGACGTTCGTATTGAGATTCGTGGGTTGAATTCTTTTCGGTAAACATTCAAGCTTTTAGCCCTTAGATTTATTGACGATTTGACCTCAATAGGAACGACGTTTGAGCCGAGTTGGATAATGAAATCTATTTCCGTGCCGTTGCCGTTGTCGTTTGACCAATAGAAGACCGGAATGTCTTTTAACGTTTTAAGTTGTTGCAAGACGTATTGTTCGGTAATCGCACCCTTGTATTCGTCAAAGAATTTGTTTCCGTTAAGAATGGTTGCCGCGTCCAACCCGGTTAGGGCGCACAGCAGTCCGACGTCGACAATAAACAACTTGAACGCGTTAAAATCCTCATACGCAGCTAAGGGCATGGCCGGTTTTTTTATCTTATGAATTTTGTAGACCAACCCGCAATCGGACAACCAAGACAGCGCCGTTTCATATTCTTTGGCCCTTGCTCCCTGCCTGATTATACCGTAGATGAATTTTTTGTTTTCTTTGGTTAATTGAGCCGGTATTGATTTCCAAAGTAAGCCGACTTTTGTAACGGTGTTCGCGGGAATGTGTTTGGAAAAATCCAACTCAAACGATTCAATAATCCGTTTTTGGATATTTCTGACGGCGTTAAAATCACCGTTATCGACAAAATGCCGAACGATCTCGGGCATACCGCCTACATAGCAGTACCTGCGTAAGAGTTCAAGGTACTTCTCCTTAAACCCGGAGATCACGGAAAATTCTTTTTTTCGCGCCGATTCTATGAAGCGCCCTTGTCCGAGCGCCAACGCGAACTCTTCAAAACTTAGGGGGTACAGATTTATAAACTCAACTTTGCCGACCGGAAACCCCGTACCGCCGCGGTGGGCCACGCCCAACATACTGCCGGCGGCGACGATATCGTATTGCGGCGCGTTTTCGTTAAAATATTTTAGCGACGTCAGGGCTTGCGGGCATTCCTGAATCTCGTCAAAAACGATTAACGCGTTCTGCGGATTGATTTTAAACCCCG